>DASPYC010000523.1:0-3282 GCA_035636955.1 Casimicrobiaceae bacterium | reverse complement strand
GCCGCCCGTGGGCTGCAACCCCTGCTTCATCAGAGTTTCGGTCACATCGGCGTTCTTCAGCACTGCGTTCACCTCGCCATTGAGCTTCGTCACGATGTCGCGCGGCGTTTGGGCGGGTGCATAGAGCGCGTACCAAATGTCGGTGTCGATGTCCCGCACACCTGCGGCTTCGGCGAGCGATGGCACATTGGGCGTCGCGGTTGCGCGTTGTGAGCCGCCGGCGGCCAGCATGTTGAGCTTGCCCGCCTCAACGAGCGGCAACGCAACGTGCACCGGAAGGAACATCACGCCGATCTGCCCGCCCACCACGTCTTGCACTGCGCCGGCGGTGCCTTTGTATGGGACGTGGACGATATCGATGCCGGTCGCTGCCTTGAATTGCTCCATCGCCAGATGATGCGGCGTGCCGTTGCCGGGCGATCCGTAAAACAGCTTGCCCGGATTGGCCTTGGCGAAGGCGATTAATTCCTTCACGGTCTTCGTGTTAACCGACGGATGCGTCACCAGCGCAAGACGGCCGATGGCGAGCGGCGCGACGGGTGCGAAATCCTTGACCGGATCGTAAGGAATACTCTTGAAGAGACTCCGGTTCAACACGATCGTGCTCGCCGTCATCAGTAACGTGTAACCATCCGGCGGAGACTTGGCGACGGCTTCGGTGCCGATGTTGCCACTCGCGCCGGGACGATTGTCGACGACGACGCCGATCTTCCAGTCGTCGCCCATTTTCTGACCGAGGGTGCGCGCCAGGATATCGATGCCGGTGCCGGGCGTGAACGGCACGATGAGTTTGATTGGCTTGCTCGGATAAGGCTCCTGCGCGATTGCGCTACCGCTGTTCAGGGCGCCGATCACGATCAACGGCACGGCGAGAACAATTGCAAGAAACGTCCGTCCCATTGCGATCTCCTTAAAGTTTTTGCGGCGCTATCGATGCACCGGCCTGCAACGATTGCTTGTCGAAACCCGCCACGCGTTTATAACTTTCGGATAAGGCAACAAGCTCCTCCTGGCTGATGACGTCTTCGATCCGTCGAAACGGCTTGTCGCCGGTCCGTTCGAAGACTTCGCGGAGAATTGCATCGGGTGGATTCTTGCGGTTCATGCGCACGACTTCCGCGGTGAACGGCAATCGCTTGGTCTCATAGGCTTTGAGCGCGTCCACGGGGTCGCGGTGGGCGACGAGCGCATCGGTTAATGCGCGCGCATCGAGAATTGCTTGCCCGGCGCCGTTGGACCCGCGCGGATACATCGGATGCGCCGCGTCGCCCAGAAGCGTGACGCGACCGCGCGACCACCACGGCAACGGATCCTGATCGACCATCGGGAATTCGAGGATTGTTTGCGCTTCCCGGATGAACGCCGGCACATCGAGCCAATCGAAGTGCCAATCGGCGAACGCGCCGATGAAATCGTTGATATCGCCGGGCCGATTCCAATCGCGGTTCTTGTGTTGGGGTGTTTCCAGCTCGGCCACCCAGTTGATGAGCTGATTGCCATGACCGTCGACATTGTCGCGAATCGGGTAGATCACCATCTTGCCGCTCGCGAGCCAACCAGCGCGGATCATGCTGGCACCGGAGAGAATCGACGGCCAGATGCTCACGCCGCGCCACATGTTGACGCCCGAGTAGAGCGGGGGACCTTCATGCGGATGCAGCGTTTTGCGGACGACGGAATGAAGGCCATCGCATGCGACGACGATGTCGGCGCTCTGCGGCGCAAGCGCCTCACCGGTCGCGGCGTCCTGAAACTGCGCAGTCGCGCCGGACGCATCCTGGTCGATGCCGACGCACTTCCATCCCGTGAAGATGCGGTCTGCGCCAAGGCGCTCGGCGGCGGCAGCGACGAGCACTTTCTGCAGCTCGCCGCGATGAATCGAATACTGCGGATCGTCGTAGCCCGCATAGCGGCCGAGCGCTTCGCGGTAGACCAGCTGTCCGAAGCGGTTGAAGAATACGGCCTCGCGTGTCAGGACGGATACCCGAGCGAGCGCGGATTCGAGGCCCAGCTCGCCGAGCTCTCTCGAGGCGTGCGGAAGAATGTTGATGCCGACACCAAGGGGGCGAATTTCCGGCGCAAGCTCGTAGATCCGGCAGCCGATGCCCGCGCGGTGCAGAAATAGAGCCAGCGTGAAGCCGCCGATGCCGCCGCCGACGATGATGACGTTCACAAGCGTCCCCCGATGCAACGCATCCTACCTCCAAAACGGTCTCCCACATCGCCACGGCGCTGTGCAAGAATGAGCGAAACGTGAACGCCGGCCAACGCCAGAAGGAGGTCCTATGAGCATGCTGTCCCCTGAAGAACTCGCACAACTTTCTTCCGCCGAATCGTTGTTTCCCTCGCCGATTCCCGTGCAATCGATATCGAGCGATGAATTCATGCCGGGACCGCAGACGGAAAAGCAACGCGAGTTCGAGGCACGCGTGAAGGAGGTGGGCACGCAGATGGCGAAGCGCCTCGGCATGAGCCGGCGGCGCTTCTTTCAAAGTGCAGCGGGCATGGCAGCGGCGTTTCTGGCGTTGAACGACACGTACGGTCCGCTCTATGGGGTATCGCGTGCCGAAGCCGCAGAGCCCGAGCGTGCCGACGATCGTGCAAAGAAGTTGTCCGGCCAGTTCATCATGGACATGCATACGCATTTTCTGCGTCCCGGTACGCGCATTCAAACATTCGTGAATCAGCGTCGCGCCGTCGGCAAGGCCGGCTGGAATTCCGAGCTCGCCGGAAAAGAGCAGACGATCGATGACCTGATGTTTGCGAACTACCTGAAGGAGATCTATCTCGACAGTGATACGAAGGTCGCCTGCATCAGCGGCGCGCCTTCCGAAGTTCCCGAGGACTGGTTCCTGACGAACGAGATGAAGGCGCAGGCTCGTGCCGACGTGAACGGTCTCGCGGGCACCAAACGGATGTTCGCGCACGCGATCTTCACGCCCGGCTACGACGGTTGGATGGAGCAGATCGAGCACGCGATACGCGATCTCAAGCCCGATTCGATGAAGGGTTATACGATCGGCGACAACACCAACAAGAACCTGTCGAAGCATCCGTGGCGCATGGACGACGAGAAGCTCGTTTATCCGGCCTACGAAAAATTTCAGAAGGCCGGGCTCAGGAATGTCTGCGTACACAAGGGGCTGTTTCCGCCGTCGGTCGAAAAGCAATTTCCGGATCTGCTTGCGTATTCCGACGTACGCGATGTCGCCAAGGCCGCGAAGGATTGGCCGCAGCTCAACTTCATCATTTATCACGGTGGCTATCGCTACGCCGGCGGCG
>DASPYC010000522.1:0-5928 GCA_035636955.1 Casimicrobiaceae bacterium | reverse complement strand
TGACCAACGTCGAGACCTTCATCGTCTCGTTGCCGCGCGACGTGCCGTATCTCGGACCGCTCGCTGCGGACGAAACGGTCAACGTCAAAGGCTATTTCGTTCGCCATGGCAATCGCACCGTCTATCCGACGTCCGACATGTCGGTGCTCGTCAAGGCCACGGCGAGCGACGGCACGATCGGGTGGGGCGAGACGTACGGCATCGCCGCGCCGCAGGCTGTGGTCGCGCTGATCGATGACTTGCTCGCGCCGTTCGTCATCGGCCGCGATCCGCACGAGGCGGCAACGATCTGGCAGGATCTCTACGATATGCAACGCGTGCGCGGTGCGTCGGGCGGCTACTATGGCGACGCGCTCGCCGGGATCGACATTGCACTCTATGACCTCGCCTGTCGTATCGACGACGTGCCGTTGTCCGAATGGCTTGGCGGCGGACGCGTCGGTCGCATCCCAGCGTACGTGTCGGGCCTACCGAAGGCGACACTCGACGAGCGTCTCGAGCTTGCGCGCCGCTTCGTGAACGATGGCTACTCGGCCATTAAATACGCCGCACCCGCTGCCTCGGAAGGGATCGTCACGGAGATGCGTGCGCTCCGTGCGGCGCTCGGCGCCGATGTCGGACTTATGGTCGATCTGCATTGGAAGTTCAATGCCAGAGCGGCGCTCGCGCTGGTTCGGGAGCTGGCGCCGTATCATCCGCGCTTCATCGAAGCGCCGTGCGCACCGGAGGACATCAGCGCGCTCGCGGAGGTCACAGCCGCATCGCCCGTTCCGATCGCCGTGGGTGAGGAATGGCGCAACATCTACGAAGCAAAACTGCGCTTCGACAACGCGCGCATCGGCATCGTGCAGCCGGAGATTGCGCACACCGGTGTCACGCAGTTCATGGCGATAGCCCGCGCTGCGAGAGCGCATCACGCGGCGGTCGTTCCGCATGCCACCGTCGGCGTCGGAATCTTTCTCGCGGCGAGTCTGCACGCCGCTGCGGCAGTCGGCGACGTATCGATGCACGAATATCAACATTCGGTGCTCGATCGCAATCTGCGGTTTGTGGACACGACGATGCGTTGCGAGGCGGGTTACTATCACGTCCCGGCGGGACCCGGACACGGCGTCGTGCCGCGCGCCGAGCTGATGCAATTCGTGCGACGTTGACTCGCAAAACCTAGCGACGCTGGAGGAGAGATGATCTGGAAGCGGTGGCTCACGGTATTGCTGTGGCTTGTTGTCGCATCGACTGTTGGTGCTCAGCCGACGACGATCGAGCTGGACTTTCCGACATGGCAAGCGGAGGAGCCGGGCGCGGGCGAGTATTGGACCGAGTTGATCAAAGACTTCGAGGCGAAGAATCCCGGCGTAAAGGTCAAGAAGACACAGGTGCCTTTTCGCGAATACGCCGACAAGATGACCGTGCGCTTTGCCGCGAACAATCCGCCGGACATTGTCCATTTGCCATCGCGCAATTTTCTTGCGTTTGCAAGCCAGGGCTGGCTCGCGCCGCTCGACGAGTATCTCGCGCAGACGGACGTCAAGGCGACATACACGCGAATGAACGACGAGATGATCTACAACGGCAAGTACCACGGTGTGCTGCTGATGGCGTACGGCATGATGTTCTACTACAACGAGAAGATGCTGCAGGACGCAAAGCTCGCCGTGCCGAAAACAACTGACGAGCTTTTGAAAGCGATTGCGGCAACGACCGACGCCAATGCCGGACGTTTCGGCTGGGCCGCGCCGACGACCGAGCATCCGAACCTCGTCGTCGAAATCGGTACGTGGGTAACCGGCGAGCGCGCCAACCTCTTCAAGGGAAATCAGTACAACTTCACCGATCCGGCCGTGATCAAGGCGGTCGACAAATTTCGCGCAGCTATCAAGAACGCGCCGAAGGGCGTGTCAAGTGAGCAGGCGCGTCAGCTCTTCGTCGACGGCAAAGTGGCGATGTTGCGCGACGGACCATGGGTCGCCGCCGCGTTGAAGAAGGCGCCCGACGCGACGCGTCCCTATCTCAAGATGGGCATGATGCCCTTCGCAACGATTCCCGGCGGCACCAGCAACAGCTTGCACATGCCCGCGAAGCTCGATGCCGAAAAGCGCAAATACGTTTGGGAATTCATCAAGCTGACGACGACCCCGGAATGGCAGGCGAAATACACGCTACTGTCTGCTTCGCCTGCGCCGCGTAGGAATGCGCTGCCGGCGGCCGAGCTCGCGCAGCGGCCCGACCTTGCCTTGATTAACAAATCCGCGGCAGAGGCTGTCAATCTATTTCCGGAAAACGTCGCCGTGCGCGAAAACTATAACGAGTACGCGAAGCTTTTCAGTGAAGCGGGGATCAAGCTCATCACGAGCGAGCGCGGAACGATCGACGTGATGCGCGATCTGCAGGCCGAGTTGATCAAGCGGATACCGCTCCAATGAAATCGCGCGGGTGAGTGTGCCGCGTCGCGCTTCGACGCTCGCGCGCCGCGAACGCCGGTTCGCGTATGCGCTGCTCATGCCGGCGGTCGTCGCAGTTTTCGCGCTGATCGCGTGGCCGATGTACCTGATCGTGTCGATCAGCTTTCGAGAAGGCAAGAGCCTCAACTTCGCGGCGCTTGGACAACGACCTTTCGGACTTGGTAACTATGCGTCGGTGTTGACCGACAGTGCGACGTGGCACAGCGCGTGGGTCTCCTTTGCGTACACGTTCGGCACGATTGCACCGGCGTTCGTCATCGGGCTCGGAACGGCGCTCCTCCTCAACCGAGTGTTTCCTTGGCGCCGCTGGTTGCGCAGCTTGATGCTGCTGCCGTGGGCGATGCCCGGCGTCATGGTGAGCATCGTCTTCCTGTGGCTCTTCGATGCATCGTTCGGCGTCGTCAACTATGCGCTGCGTTCGCTCGGACTGATCACCGCCGACGTCGCGTGGTACACGAACGAATCCACGGCATTGATCGCAGTGATCGTCCCGACGATCTGGAAGGCCTATCCGTTCTTCACGTTGACGCTGCTCGCCGCGTTGCAATCGATCCCGGCTAATCTTTACGAAGCCGCCGATGTGGACGGCGCCTCGGCATGGCAACGCTTCACGAACATCACATGGCCCGGCATTCGCGGCCCCGCGGTGCTGGCGCTCATCCTCAACGGGCTGTGGACGTTCCGTGAATTCGACATCATCTTCGCGGCCACCGGCGGCGGTCCGGCGAAGGCTACGGAAACGCTTGGTATTCGTGCGTACAACGAGGCGTTCGGCTACTTCTACATGGGCCGTGCGGCAGCGATCGGCGTGCTGATGCTCACGATCGCGCTGGCGTTCGTGCTGATTGCGCGCCGCGAATTGCGCAAGGAATTCTTCTGAGATGAAAGCGCGTTCAACCCTTGGCTGGACTGTGCTCGTCGCGCTGCTCACGGCGATCCTGCTGTTTCCGCTTTACTGGATGGTCGTGACGGCGCTGGTGCCGACGGCACAGGTCCTCTCGCGTGAGCCCGCGCTCGTTCCCGCGTTGTCCGACATGAGCTTTCGCGCCTTCGATGTTGCGTTCACGCGTAAGCCGCTAGCGACGTGGCTCGGCAATAGTCTGCTGGTGACGCTCGGCGCGACGACGCTTTCGCTCATCATCGCCGCGCTGGCCGGTTACAGCCTGTCGCGCTTTCGAACGCGGGCGCAGGAATGGACCGGTCTCACGCTGCTGCTCACCAAAATGCTTCCCGGCAGCCTGATCGTCATCCCGTTTTTCATCATGGCGTCGACGTTTCATCTGATCGACAGCCTGTTTGTTTTGATGCTGGCCAATGCAGCGGTCGGCGTCCCGTTCGCGACATGGCTGTTGAAGGGTTTCTTCGATGGAATTCCGCGCGAGCTCGAGCAGGCCGCGATGATCGATGGCTGCGGGCACCTGAAAGCGTTCGCGTACATCATCGTGCCGCTTGCGCGGCCCGGCCTTGCCGCATGCGCGATCTACCTGGCGATCCTGACGTGGTCGGATTTCGTCTTTGCGCGTACGCTGATCAACGACCAAGCGCGCTGGACCGTCACGACCGGTCTCGTGTCGCTCATTGGCGAGCACGCGATCGATTGGCCGGTGCTGATGGCAGCCGGCGTGCTGACCATGGTGCCGATGGCCGTGTTGTTCGTGCTGCTCGAGCCGTTCCTCGTTTCGGGCTTGACCGCAGGATCGCAGCGCTAATCGTCGCGCGTTAGAACGCCAGCGAGCTTTCCCGACGTGCCGACGAGGTAGAGCGTGTAGGTGTGCGCCGCCGTCACCGCAACTGCCGGCAACGTGAACACGACGGTCGTCGTCCCGGCGAGATCGAAGTTGATTGCGTAGGTGTCCTCGGTCAGCTCGATATAGGATGACGCGGCATTGCTCCCGAGCGACGACACCCGCTTGGCGAAGTTGACGAGCACGTCCACAGCGCCGAGGTTCGACGCGACGTTGACAAAGCGCACGCGCGCGCTTCCCGTCGTGCCCGGAAGATTGTTGTCGGACAGAACGACCGCCGTCTGCGCCCCGGGCGCTCCGGTTACGACGATTGACGTATCGGTCGATGGCGGAAACGGCGGCTGGGCACTCGCGATGACGGCGCCGGGCGCAGTGACCGTTTCAACGGTGACCGTGTGGGTGCCCGCGGCCAGCGTCTCATAGCTCGATGCCCCTTGGTAGGGAATGTTCGCCAGCGCGACGGTGCCATCGACAAATGCGTTTATCGCGGCCGTATCCGGCGCGGCATGGACGAGCTTGAACTGCGCGATCTTGCTATTGATGAGGTTCCCGGTGCCACCCGAGTCGATCGTGAACAGCGTCGCGTTCACGAGCGTGCTGCTGCCCTTCGTATAGACGACCAAGTCGTAGGAGACACGGTCGCCAAAGGCGACGGTGCCCGCGTCATAGATCACCTGCTTGCTGTTGTGGAGCGTAAGTCGCAATTGCAGCGATCCAGGTGCGAGTTGCGTGAACGCCGACGAGCCGTTGTACGTGATGTTGCTGATGTTGGGCGACGCCGTGTCGAGCGATGCGCCGGGCGCCGTTACGTAGACGTCGAGTCCCGCGCTGCCGAACGCGGCGTTGATCACCCGGATCTGAAACAGGCCACTCGATGGATCGGTGATCACATCGGAGATCAATTGCGCCGTCGGCGCCGATGCCGTGCCGTAGACGAGAAAGATGTACTTCGTGTCGCTGCTCAGATTGAACGTCGTATCGATGATCGTCGACGTTCCGCCGGAGATGCCGACCTTGAATTCCTGACTGCCTCCATCGGTACCGAGGTACAACGTCTGTCCTTCGAACGGAAGTCCCGACACGACCGAGTTCGATCCGACGGTGACATTGATCGGCCCCGCGTCCACGAGCGCGTTCATGAAACGGACTTGTGCAGAGCTGGAGCTGTTGCCGCCCTTGCCGCATCCGGCGACGGTCAAGGCGAGGATGCATGAAGCAACGATGAAGAAAACGCGACGTAGCGACATCGGAACTCCGAATAGGGTTGGGGCGACGTGGGTCATTTTCTCAAGTTGGCGCGATCGCTGCGCACCCGTTGTGTCTCGAATTGTAACGAGGTCAATCGTCGCGTGTCAGAACGCCGGCGAGTTGCCCGGACGTGCCGACCAGGTACAGCGTGTACGTGCGTGCGGCGGTGAGCGCGACGCCCGGCAGCGTCAGCAGCGACGTCGTTGTTCCCGCGACGACAAAGTCAATCGTATAGGTGTCCTCGACGAGCTCCACGTATGCCGATCCGGTGTTCTGCTGCAGCGATGTCACCTTCGCCGCGAAGTTGACCCGCACGTCGACGGGACCCAGATTGGGTGCGACGTTGACGAAGCGGACACGCGCCGTTCCCGTCGTGCCCGGCAAATTGACGTCCGATAATACGACGGCGGTTTGCGCACCGGGCAGGCCCGTTACGACGATCGACGTATCGGTTGCTGCGGCAAGGGTCGGCT
>DASPYC010000521.1:0-5814 GCA_035636955.1 Casimicrobiaceae bacterium | reverse complement strand
CGAGCTCGTGCAGCGCTGCGTCGGAGCGGGCCAGTCGGTCGTTCTGCTAACGGCTCACTACGGCAACTGGGAATGGCTGTTGCTGGCCGCCGGCGTGCATTTCGGGATTGAGATCGACGTCGTCTACCAACCGCAGCGCGTGGTTGCGTTTGATGCGTTCCTTCGCGAGGCGCGGTGCCGCTTCGGAAGCCGGCTCATTCCCCGCAACGAGTTCATCTACGATCTGCTGAGCCGCGCCGAGCAAGTGCGCGCCTATGCGTTGATCGCCGACCAAACGCCGAAGCACAAGAACGATCCGCGCCATTGGACGCGTTTTCTCAATCAGGACACTGCGTTTTTCGTCGGGGCCGGCAAGATTGCGAAATTTCTCGACGCCAAGGTGCTGTACGTGAAGATGCGGCGCGTTGGCCGCGGTTATTACTCCGTGGGCCTTTCAGTCATTGCCGAGCCACCTTACGACGAGGTGGAAGACGTTCAGATCGTCGAGCAATACGCGCGGAACCTGGAACGCGATATTCGCGAAAGCCCGTGGGATTGGCTGTGGCTGCAGAAGAAATGGAAGATCAAACGCCCAACTGTTTCGGCGGGGCCAACGGCGAAGCCTGCGGCCGCTCCATGATTCGAAATTACCGCAGCGAGCCGCCTGCGGAGCTATAGGGCAGGTTCTGCGCGCGGAAGCCGATCGGCACACAGGCGGTGAGCAGTAACACGAGCGCAAGGCAAACGATTCTCTTCACGTGTCCTCCATGAGCGCCGCAGGGCCTCGGCCTCCTTGGGTCTGCGACGAGAATCGTTGCAGTAAGAGTCGGCCTCGTGTGACGACTCGCATTGGCCGTCGATCCCCGCATTGCGGGGCCCCTCGCCGGCTGCTCGCGTCACTGTCCCTCAGCGCGAATTACAGGAGCGACTCTACGCCTTCGGCTCCGCAGAGCGACCTTCCGTCAGCCCCGTCACGTTCTATTTCGATCCGGCGTTGTAACGACGCCATAGCGCAACGGTCGCAAAATAAGCATCAGGCACGGCTGCGGTAAACAGCACGAAATCGCGCGGGACATAAGGCGGCGGCCCATCAAGGAGCTTCAATGCCGGGTCGGTTGCGATGTCCAGCCGTCCAAACGGCGCCGACATCGCGTCGCCGGTGGCCTTTGCAAGCGCTTCCTTGCAGGTCCACAACTGAAGTATCCGTCGGCGGATTGCGTCGTCGTTCGCCGGAAGCGCCGCGCGTTCGCGATCGGTCAGAACCTTGCGCGCCAGTCCCGCTGAATGGATCATGCGATCCGCGCGTTCGACGTCGACGCCGATTTGCCCTTCATGAGAAATGCCGATCAACGCGACGTCAGCGGTATGCGACACGTTGAAATCGATCTCCGCTGTTCCGGCGAGTTGCGGACGGCCGCGCGGACCGCGTTCGATCTTGATTGCGGCGGGCGTACCACCCATCGTCTGTGCGAGCACCCAACGGAGCGATGCGCGTCCGATCAGATAGCGTGCGCGCAACGCGTCATTGCCAAAACGCTGCATTCGTGCGAGTTCATCATCCGACAGCCATGCGGCAAGGCTGGCGTGGCCGGGCGTGGACGCGAGCGAGCACCACCATAGCAAAATCGTGTCGGAGGGCGCCGCAACGCGGACCGGCGTCCCAAAAGGTGCCACCTGATCGCCGGTCGTCACGTTGCAAACGCCGGCACCATTAAATACCATGTCGGCAACTTATCGACATCGCCGCTCATGATCGATCATTCCGGATCTCGCACCACCAAGCCGCCGGCGAAAACGGACAGCCGGCGCGCAGGGCGCGTTCGAGCCGCGGCGTCCGAGCTGCTCGTCTCTTCGGCGCACCTGGTGTCGGAGAAGAGCGGCGAATTGTCCGAGTTCGAGTTCGGATTGATCATTGCCGGCCACGCCTTCAATCGCTGGGTGGTGCGCTGCATGGCCGCCGCCGGCATCAAGGATCTGACGACGCTCGACGTCCTGCTGCTGCATCACGTCAATCATCGGGCGCGCGAGAAGAAGCTGGGCGACATCAGCTTCATGCTCAATATCGAAGATGCGCACGTCGTCTCGTATTCCCTCAAGAAGCTGGTTTCACTCGGCGTCGTCAAATCGGAAAAGCGCGGCAAGGAAGTCGTGTTCTTCACGACGAGCAAAGGGCAGGACTACATTCAACGTTACCGGGAGATCCGCGAAGCCTGCCTCGTGTCGAGTCTTCGTGCGGACGATTCGGAAAATCTCGAGCTGGGCGAATTGGCGCGTTTTCTGCGAGCGCTATCCGGGCTCTACGATCAGGCTGCGCGCGCCGCGACATCAATTTGACCGCGTGCCGCGAGTTGGCAGCGGAGCGCGCGAGATCATGGCGTTTCGAGGATCGCGATTCGCTGTCCCTCCGTGACGGCGTCGCCTTCGGCGACAAGGATCTTGACGATTTTCCCTCCGGCGGGTGCCGGAACGGGAATCTCCATCTTCATGATTTCGACGAAAACGATCGGCTCGTCGCGAGCAACGTGCTGTCCTTCGGCGCGCTCGATTCGCGACACAATACCCGCAGCCTCGGTTTCTACGCCTATTTCAGTCATGGGCGGCCACTATGGCGTTGAGAGTGCCTTGACCTCGACGCCGGCACGTTCAAGTTCTGTTCGTATGCGCCTCGCAAATGCAAGCGCGTTGGGCTGATCGCCATGGATGCACAGCGTATCGGCGCGAACGCGAACATCATTGCCGTCCACCGAGCGCACGATGCCTTCGGTCACCATCCGTTTCACTTGTGCAACCGACTGTTCCTCGTCCTCGATCATCGCGTTCGATTGGCTCCGCGGCGTGAGCGAGCCGTCATCCTGGTACGTGCGATCGGCAAACACCTCGTTGGCCGCGCGCAAACCGACATCCTCGGCGGCTTCGATCATAGCGCTGCCGGCTAGACCGAACATGATCAATCGAGAATCGAAATCGTGCACTGCCTTGGCGATCACGTTGGCGAGCCGTTGATCTTTCGCCGCCATGTTATAGAGCGCGCCGTGCGCCTTGACGTGGGCCAACCGTCCGCCCAGCGCCTGCGCGAACCCGGCGACGGCGCCGATCTGATAGATGACCATGTCGTAGGCTTCGCTCATGCTGATCGCCATCGTTCGTCGGCCGAACCCTTGCAAATCAGGAAGACCCGGATGCGCGCCGATCGAAACGCCTTTGCCAAGCGCCGCCTTGACCGTTTTATGGATAGTCTGTGGATCACCGGCGTGAAAGCCGCACGCAATATTTGCCGAATTGACGAAGTCGAGAATGGCGATGTCGTCGCCCATCGAATAGGCGCCGAAGCTCTCGCCCATGTCGCAATTGAGATCGATCCGCGCCATCACGATTCCAGCTTCAGCTCCGCAACGGACAGCGATACCTGCGCGAAGTCTTGCAGGCGCGCGAGGTAAAGTCGCTGTGCCTCGTCAAGCGAAATCCGTTCGAAGCGCACTCTTTGCCCCGGCATCATCTGTGCGAGAAGCGGGAGGTCTACGCTGGCTACCTGCGCAATTTTCGGATAACCGCCGGTCGTTTGACAGTCCGCCATCAGAATAATCGGATTGCCGTCCGGCGGCACCTGTACGGTGCCAAACGAGACGCCTTCCGAGATCATTTCGATTGTCTCGCGCGGCACAAGTTTCGCGCCCTGAAGGCGATACCCCATGCGGTCGGAATTGGGCGTAATCGCGAATTCCGAATCGAGGAACGCTTGTTGCATCGCGGTTGCGAACCCATCCCATTGCGGACCTGCAACGACCCGCACCGGCTGCGCTGTGCTCTCGTCGGGTACGCTTCGCGTAACAAGCGCAAACGTCGGCGCGCTGAAGGGGTCATCGCGCGTGCGGAACAGCCGCATCAACGATCGATGGTGGCTCGTGGCATCGCTTTGGCCAATGGCGATCATGTCGTCCTTTCGTATCGCGCGTCCCTGAAGACCGCCAAAACCGCCGCGCAGGTAGGTGCTTTTGCTGTCCATCACCGGCGCGACATCGTAGCCGCCATGAATTGCGAGATAGGCACGGCAGCCCGATCGCCGTCGGCCGAACTCGAGTTGGGATCCGGCTCGCAACAGTACAGGCCTATCCATCGGTACGTCATGCTCTCCGATGCGCGGCGACAAGTCGGCGCCACAGATAGCGATCAATGCCGCATCATCGAATCGGAGGCTCGGCCCGATGAGCGTCATTTCCAGTGTGGCTTCGGTTTCGGGATTGCCGACGAGAATGTTGGCCACACGATGCGACCACTCATCCATCACGCCATCGACGATCACGCCATAACGTTGATAACCGAAACGTCCGAGGTCCTGCAATGTCGACAGCGCACCGGCTTTGATGACATGGATGCTTGTACGATCCCCCAAGCTTGCGGCCGGGTTGGCCAATGAGGCCGCTACGCTCTGCCCTCTGCCCCCAGAGCGGACATAATTCGCGCCTTGCGCCGCGCCTGCGGCGGTCGTGCCGGTTTTTTCCTGGATGGTGTTGAATTGCTCGGTAGTGATCGGTACAAAGCGGACGTTGTCACCGGGCTGCAGCAGGCAAGGCGGATCGGTTTCGGGCGTGAACAACCTGAGCGGCGTGCGGCCGAGTACGTTCCATCCACCCGGCGTCTCGATCGAATAGATTGCGCTTTGTTCGCGCGCGATCGCGACGCTGCCCGCGGGAACTCTGGTCCGCGGTGTCGCACGTCTTGGCATCTCGAGCCGTGGATCGAGACCGCCCAAGTAAGGAAATCCCGGCGCGAATCCGAGCATGTAAACCTGATGGGGCGAGGCCGCGTGCAACTCGATCACTTGCTGCGGTGTCAACCTGCGCTGAACGGCAACTTCCTCGAGATCTGGCCCGAACTCGCCGCCGTAACAGACCGGCACTTCGACCAAGCGCGCGCCGGCGTGCGCGTGCGTGACGCCCTCGGCAACTGTGCTTTCGATTGAACGGCACAGACGCAGGTAGGGCGACTCGTGCGGTGAACCATTGCTCACGGCTTCGGGACGATAGTGGACCGCAACTGTCGTGAACGCGGGAACGACGTCCACGACGCCTTCGATCGGATGGGTGAGCAGGTACTCGGCGACCGACCGCACGCGTGCGTTGATCTCCGGATCGACGCGTGATTCGAATTCGATGATGATGCAACGGTCGCCCATCGGCTGGAAAGTAGGGTCAGAGACGACTTTCATTTGGCCCCCATCTTTCCTCGAGCGCCGGACACAAAGGGCGTCTCTGACCCTACTTTCATCTTGTGACCGTGTTGGCTCATTTGGATTTTTGAGGCGTGCATCAGCGCAAACGTGGAAAAACACGCCTCAACACAAAGTATCAGCAGTTTCTTGACATATTATTTATAGCTTGTAGCATTTGCAACGCGGAAAGCGCAGATGCAGAGTTTCAATCCATCGCGCAATGGTGAATCTTCGGCCATTGCGTCGCGAATGCCGACGCCGCCTTTCCTGGAGCCGTCCGCTTTCGTCTCGAGGAGATTTGCCATGTTGCAGAATCGGTTGCATTTCCCGGCGCGCGCATTCGTTGCCTTTTTAGCTTTCGCGCTGTCCGGTTGGGCGAATGCACAAACAAAGTGGGATATGCCTACTGCGTATCCGCCCAGCAACTACCATACGGAAAACATCGCGCAGTTCGTGGCCGATCTGGACGCAGCGACAGGCGGCAAGCTCAAGATCACCGTGCATAACAATGCGTCGCTGTTCAAGGCGAACGAAATCAAGCGCGCCGTGCAGAGCAACCAGGCGCAGATCGGCGAAATCCTCATCTCCGGCGCTGCCAACGAGGATCCACTGTTTGGCCTCGATTC
>DASPYC010000520.1:0-6439 GCA_035636955.1 Casimicrobiaceae bacterium | reverse complement strand
TCTAGGATGAAACGACCCCCACGCTCGCTCCGCTCGCTGCCCCCAGAGGGGGCGGGTCAGTTCCTCGGGGCGGCCCGTCGGAACTGACATGGCGCATTTCGAGCTCACGCCGCCGATGAGCGAAGCGCAAGTACGCGCGCTCACGGTCAATGACACGGTGACACTCCAGTCGACGTTATTCGGCCTGCGCGACGCGACGCAGATTCACATGTTCGATCGCGGCCGGCGTACGCGCTTCGATTTGCGCGGACATGCGGTGATTCACACAGCGCCTAACGTAAAGCCGGTGGAAAAGAGCGTTGCATACCCCGTGGGTTATGCGCCGATCTGCGTGGGTACGACCACGTCCGATCGAATGGAGCGCTTCACGCGTCCGTTGATGACGCAGTACGGCGTGCGCATCATCATCGGCAAGGGCGGTCTGCGCGAAGGCTCGCTGGCCGCGTTTCGCGAGCTGGGCGGCGTTTATCTCGCGATCATCGGCGGCACGGCCGCGCTCGAAACGACGTGGATCGAGCAGATCGAAGACGTCGACCTCGACGATCTCAATCCCGAATCGCTGTGGAAGTTCCGGGTCCGCAATTTCGGCCCGTTATTGGTGGCGATGGACAGCCGCGGCGGCAGCTTGTACGACATCGTCCGCGGTGATGCGCAGGCGCGCCGCGCTCACGTGTTGCAAAGTCTCGGCGTCAAAGCGCGATGACGGTTCGTGAAGTCGCGACCGACGTCCTCGTTCTAGGCGCCGGCGGTGCGGGACTGTTTGCGGCGCTGCACGCGCATCAGGCAAATCCGACGCTATCAATCACGATTGCCGTCAAGGGACTGCTCGGCAAATGCGGCTGCACGCGCATGGTCCAGGGCGGTTACAACGTGGCGCTCGCAACGGGCGATTCGGTCGAGCGCCATTTCATGGACACGCTCGAGAGCAGCCAATGGCTCGCCGACCAGGATCTGGCGTGGACGCTTTGCAGCAAAGCCGTCGAACGCGTGCACGAGCTGGAGAATGAGCTCGGCTGCTTTTTTGATCGCAATCCCGACGGCACGATTCACCAAAAGGCATTCGCTGGCCAGACGTTCGATCGCACCGTGCACAAGGGTGACCTCACCGGCATCGAGATCATGAATCGCCTGGCCGAACAGGTGTGGGCGCGCAACATCGAGCGACTCGAAGAGCATCGCGCAGTCGAGTTGATTAAGGCGCACGACGGGAACGCAATCGCCGGGGCGCTGCTGATCGATATCCGCGACGGCGGTTTCGTTTTCGTGCGCGCGCGTGCCGTGCTGCTGGCGACGGGCGGCGGGCCGACGATGTACCGCTATCACACGCCGTCGGGCGACAAGAGCTGCGACGGCATGGCAATGGCGCTACGCGCGGGCCTGCCCCTCCGCGATATGGAGATGGTTCAGTTTCATCCCACCGGCCTTCTTGCTGGACCGGGCACGCGCATGACGGGAACCGTGCTCGAAGAGGGACTGCGCGGCGCCGGCGGCTATCTGTTGAACGGCGCGCACGACCGCTTCATGCAGCGCTACGATCCACGCGCAGAACGCGCTACGCGAGATATCGTTTCGCGGGCGATCTACACCGAGATGCGCGAAGGCCGGCAATCACCGCACGGTGGCGTCTTTCTGCAGATGGCGCATCTCGGTGCGGACAACGTCCGGCGGCAATTCAAAGGAATGGTCGAGCGTTGCGCCGATTGCGGATTCGATCTCGCGGGCGGTTTGGTCGAAGTGGTTCCGACCGCGCATTACATGATGGGCGGCGTCGTGTTCGCGCCGGATTGCACGACGGCATTGCCAGGACTCTTTGCCGCCGGCGAGGACACCGGCGGCGTGCACGGCGCCAATCGGTTGGGTGGCAATGGGGTTGCCAACTCGACGGTGTTCGGCGGCATCGCCGGTGAAACCGTCGCGGCATGGCTGGCCGGGAATCAGGGCGCATCCGAACCCGATACCGCAGCGATCGATCGGGCGATCACCCGCTGCGAAGGACCGTTTCGGCAGCCATCCGGCGACCTGGAGGCGATTCGCGAGCGTCTCTACGATTGCATGTGGAACGATGTCGGCATCCTGCGCACGGAATCGGCATTGAAGCGCGCGCTCGCGGCACTGAGCGAGCTCGATGGCGCACTCGACCGCACCGGCGTCGGCGACACCGACCGCGCCTACAATCTGACGTGGCACGACTGGCTCAATCTCAGAAGCTTGATTGCGGTGAGTCGCGTCATTGCGACTGCGGCGCTCGCGCGCGACGACTCGTGCGGCGCGCATTTTCGCGAAGACGTTCTTGCCCGCGATCCGTCGTCCACGCCGACGTACACCATTGTGCGGCAGTGCGACGATCGGCTCGAGATCGCGCGCAAATCTGTGCGGTTCACGCGCATTACACCGCCAACTCCGGCTTGAAGCCTACAGCGGGTCCGGCCGCTCGCCCCGCCCACGTTGGATTACACTGGGTCATCGTGGGCGCCAAGGTCATGCGGCGGAGCTCTGCAGCGAAGCGCGGTCCGGTGACGCCGGCCTTCGGTATCGTTGCGATCGCAGCGTCCGCCGGGGGGCTGAACGCGATCACCTCGCTCATCCGCGCATTGCCAGCCGACTTCCCCGTTCCGCTCGTCATCGTCCAGCATCTTGACCCGCGTCATCGCAGCCTGATCGCCGACATCCTGAGCCGGCGAACGAAGCTGCATGTCAAGCAGGCGGAGGAAGGCGAACGGATCGTCGTCGGCTCGGTCTACATCGCGCCGCCGAACCGACATCTGCTCGTCAACGCCGACAGTTCGCTGTCGCTTACTCACACCGAGCTCGTCCATTTCGTGCGCCCATCGGCAGATCTGTTGTTCGAATCCGTCGCGGCGAGCTACAAGGACCGCGCCATTGGCGTTGTCTTGAGCGGATCCGGCAGCGACGGCGCGATGGGCGTCCAGGCGATCAAGAAAATGGGCGGGACGGTGCTTGCGCAGAACAAGGAGACCGCCGAGTTTTTTGGGATGCCGGGAGCGGCCGCGCAAACGGGTTGCGTCGACTTCGCGCTTCCGTTGGAAGAGATCGCGCCCGCGCTCGTGACCCTTGTCGCGGGAGAAAGGATAACGGATGGCCAGTGAACGCAACGGCGGGCTCGAGGCGCTGCTCCAGTATCTGAAGACGAGCCGTGGCTTCGACTTCACCGGCTATAAACGCCCCACGCTGACGCGCCGCGTCTTGAAGCGGATGGCGGCACTCAAGAAGATCAAGACCTACGAGAACTATCAGGACTATCTCGAAGTTCATCCCGAGGAGTTTGCGACCCTCTTTAACACGGTTCTGATCAACGTCACCTCCTTTTTCCGCGACACCGCCGCTTGGGACTACCTGGCGAGCAGCATCATTCCCCGGATGCTGGAAGCGAAGCGGCCCGCTGATCCCATTCGCGTGTGCTGCGTCGGATGCGCATCGGGCGAGGAGGCGTACAGCGTCGCCATGCTGCTCGCCGAGGCAGTAGGCGAGAAGGGCTTTCGCGATCGCGTGAAAATCTACGCGACCGATATCGATGCCGATGCGCTCGCCCACGCAAGGCACGGCATTTACAACGGAAAATCGGTCGCAGCCGTGCCGGCAAAGCTCCGAGCGAAGTATTTCGAGAGCTCGCACGCCGACCAGTTCGTGGTGAAAGCCGAGCTTCGCCGCGCGGTGATCTTCGGTCGCCTCGATCTCGTTCAAGATGCGCCGATCTCGCGGCTCGATTTGCTTCTCTGTCGCAATACACTGATGTACTTCAACGCGGAGACGCAGGCGCGCATCATCGCCCGCTTTCATTTCGCATTGAGAGACGAAGGCCTGCTCTTTCTCGGTAAGTCCGAGATGTTGCTTTCGCACAGCGACCTTTTCAAGACTGTCGATCTGGAGAGCCGCATTTTCAGCAAGGCGCCCAATACTGCCGTGCGCGAACGTTTGCTGCCGTTGCAGCCCCCAAGCGATGCCACGCCCCGCGCCGCCCCGGGCACCGATCATCTCGGCCATCAGATTCGCATGCGGGACCTTGCGTTTAACGCGGTGCCTGTTTCACAAATCGTCGTCGACTTGAGCGGTCGCGTCGTGCTCGCGAGCAAGGTGGCCCGCGCGAAGTTCGGGATTGCGCAGACCGATATCGGCAAGCCGCTGCAGGACCTGGAGATTTCCTTCCGGCCGCTCGAGCTACGATCACTGATTCAGAAAGCGTATGCCGAGAACGCCCCGGTTGCGCTTCCCGAAGTCAAGCGAACGCGAACCGATGGAACGGTGGACTTCTTCGAGGTGCAAGTAACTCCGCTGCAGGACGATGACAAGCGCAACGTCGGCGCGGCCGTCAGTTTCGTCGACGTGACGACGGCCCACGACTTGCAAAATACGCTGCACGAAACGAATGAGAAGCTCGAGACAACCAACGAAGAGCTTCAGTCCGCGAACGAGGAGCTCGAAACAACGAACGAGGAGCTGCAGTCGACCAATGAAGAGCTCGAGACGACGAACGAGGAGCTGCAGTCGACGAACGAAGAGCTGGAAACGATGAACGAAGAGCTCCAGGCGACGAACGAGGAGCTCGAGACGACCAACGATGAATTGCAGATTCGGACCGACGAGCTGAATCATGCGAATGCATTCTTGCACGCGGTCCTTTCCAGTTTGCGGGTCGGCGTTGCCGTGACCAATTCGCGTCTTGAAGTGATTGCGTGGAACGAGACGGCCGAGAACATGTGGGGAGTCGCGGCGAAGGAAGCGCAGGGACAGTCGATTTACAACCTCGGGATCGGCCTGCCGCTCGACAAGCTCGATACGCAGATCCGAGCCTGCCTCAACGGCAACAAGGACAGTAAAGAGCATGTCTTGCAGGCCGTCAATCGACGCGGCAAGCCGATGGCGTGCAAGGTAACGTGCAAATCGTTTATGGGCGCCGATGACAAACGCGGCGTCACGCTGTTGATGGAAGAAATGCGGTGAAAAACCGGGCCCTTTCGCTCAAGCACGATGCCGATGTGGCGCTCCAGCGCTTTGCGGAGCTCCGTCGGCAGAGCGAAGACGGCCATGGCGACCCGCTGCTCGTCGACCAAGTCCTGGAAGAGCTTTCCGTCGCGCTGCATGAGCTCGAGGCCGGATCCGACGAGCTCCGCGACCAAAATGAACGGCTGCTGGTGGCAGAGAACAGGCTTTCGGAGGAGCGGCGGCGTTACCAGGAATTGTTCGAATTCGGCCCCGACGGCTACCTCGTAACGACGGCGACAGCGGTGATCCGTGAGGCCAACCGCATGGCCGGCGCGCTGCTCGGCGTCGCGCCGCTCAACCTGTTTGGCAAGCCGCTGTCCGTGTTCGTCCACATCGATCAGCGGCCGAAGTTCCGCACGTTGATCAATAACATGGCGGCGGGCGAAATGACGACGCAGACGCTGGAGACGTCGATTGTCCGGCGCGGCGGAGGACAATTTCCAACCGTGCTTCGCGTGACCGCGGCGCGATCGCCGCGAACGGCGAACGTGGAGCTCCGCTGGACGCTGCGCGATGTCAGCGTCGAGCGAGCCGCGCAGCAGGCGCTCGTCGCAGAAATCGAAGAACGCAAGCGCGCCGAAGAGTCGCTCCGCAGCTCCGAGCTCCGCTATCGGCATCTCGTCGAGCACGCGACAGACATCGTCTACGAGGTGGACGGAACCGGCCGCTTCACGTTTTGCAACGAACGCGCTACGCAGCGCATTCTGGGTTATACGGAACGCGAGCTTTTAGGGCGGCGCTTGCTCGACCTCGTTCCGCGCGCGCATCAGAAGGCGGTCCGCGCGTTCGCGAAACGCCAGCTGCAACAACCAGGGCGGGAAAACTACTCCGAGTTTCCGGTGCTTGCGAAGGACCATCGCAACGTGTGGCTCGGTCAGCACGTTTCACCGCTATTTCACGGCAAGGAGCTACGAATTCAGGCGATCTGCCGCGATATTTCGGCGCAAGTCGATCGTGTCGCGCAACTGACCCAAACCGGTGAACAATGGCGCGATCTCTCTGCGCATTTGCAATCGCAGATCGAAGCGGAGCGAGCGCGCATTGCGCAAGACATTCACGATGAGCTCGGCGCCGCGCTGACCGCGATCCGCATGGAGCTCGCGTTGCCGTCAGTTCCCGACGACGAAGAGGTTCGCCAGCCGGGACGGCGCAACGCCGCGACCATTCGGCGCATCGACGCCGCGATCGAGGCAATGCGACGAATCTGCAGCGACCTTCGTCCGAGTCTTCTCGACAACATGGGCCTCTGTGCCGCGATCGAATGGCTCGCTCAGGACGTGCAGGACCGTGCCGGCATCCGTTGTCAGGTCGTGCTGCAAGGATTCAACAAGGAGCCCGAACCCAACAAGGGGACGGCAATTTTCCGTATCGTACAAGAAGCGATGACGAATGCGATTCGTCATGCCGGCGCGTCGAAAATGCGAATCAGCCAACGAAT
>DASPYC010000519.1:0-3030 GCA_035636955.1 Casimicrobiaceae bacterium | reverse complement strand
AACTTATATCTGACGACCAACAAGCGCAGTCCCGACGGCCAGATGCGGATGGTGCCGCTTCGACAGGTTGCCGAGATCGTCGAGTCGACGAGCCCGCAAATCATCAAACGACAGGATCTGCAACGACGGGTCGGCATCTATGCGAACGTCGAAGGACGACCATCCGGCGACGTCGGAACCGATGTGCAGAAGGTTGCCGATGACATGGCGCTGCCGCCGGGCTACCGCTTGCAGGTTGCCGGCCAGCAGCAGGACATGCAGGAATCATTTCAGGCAGCGCTCGCCGCGCTTGGCCTCGCCATCATCTTCATCTATCTGATCCTGGCGTCGCAGTTCGCTAGCTTCACGCAGCCCGTCGCGATCATGGCATCGCTGCCGTTCTCGCTGATCGGCGTTTTTCTCGCACTCCTGATGACCGGGACGACACTCAACATCTTTTCGATCATCGGCTTCATCATGCTTATGGGTCTCGTGACGAAGAACGCAATCCTGCTCGTCGATTTTGCGAATCGCTCACGGCGCGCAGGCGGTGCGCTCGAGGCGTCGCTGCTCGATGCCGGACAGGTGCGGCTGCGGCCGATCTTGATGACGACTGCAGCAATGATCGGAGGCATGTTGCCGCTCGCATTGGGCTTGGGCGACGGCGGCGAGCAACAGGCGCCCATGGGTCGCGCGATCATTGGTGGCGTCATCACGTCGACGTTATTGACGCTGATCGTCGTGCCCGTGATCTATACCTACCTCGATCAGTGGAACGAGCGAGGGAAGGCCAAGCGCGCGTTGCGCGTCGTAACGACAGCCGCAACGGCGAAGCTCGCCGCGGACGATTGAGTTTGTTATCGCAAGGCCGTGCTTTGCACGGCCTTGCACGTGCTCTTTTGTTCGCCGTTTCCGGTATAATTGGACGGTCGTATAATAACTGCGATGACGCGTCCTTCGCGCAATGTCGATCGCCTGCTTCTTCGTGCAGGTCGCGAGCTTTTCCCGGAAACCGGCGTGGCGCGACTTTCGGTGCGCAAAGTAGCGCTTCGGGCCGGCGTGAATCCCGGCATGTTCCATTATCACTTCGGCAACAAGGACCAGTTTGTCCGGCAGCTGTTGCAGGACCTCTACGACGAGATGTTCGCCAACCTGGAACTTGCCGCGAGCGCGCGCTCGCCGCGAGATGCGTTGAGGGCGGCCCTCAACGTTCTGGGCCGTTTCGCGCGCGACAACACCAGGTTGCTCCGCCGTTTGATCGCCGATGCGCTCTCTGGAGACGCGCTGGCGCGCGAATTTCTGCGCGCCAACATGCCGCGACACGTCAACGTTCTGGTGAGCCTCATCAAAAGCGGACAGCGTTCGGGTGTGTTGAGGGCGATGGCCCCTGCGCATGCGTTGGCGTTTCTGGCCGGCAGCGTGGCGGCACCGATTCTCATCGGCGGCACACTCGCCGATCACGACCTGGTGCCGGGCGTCGCGGCAAGTCTCCCCGCGCTGATTGGTACCGATGCTGCAATCGCGGAACGCGTCGATTGCGCGCTCGCCGGCCTCGCAAAGAGGGCTGGGCGCACCGCGAGCGGAAAAAAATAATGGATCGAATCGCTTGGGTCGTCGTTACGGTCGGCGCACTGATGCTCGCCGCTTGCGGCAATTCGCCACCCACCGGTTACCCTGGCTACGTCGAGGCGGATTACGTACGCGTGGCCGCACCGTTGTCGGGCAGTCTGGCTCGCCTGTCGGTGAACCGCGGTGACCAAGTCGCTGCCAATGCGCCGCTCTTTGTTCTGGAGAGTGCGCAGGAAACAGCCGCACGCGCGGAAGCCGAATCCAGAGCGCGGCAGTCGGAGGCAACGCTGGCCGATCTCGAAAAAGCCAGACGGCCGCCCGAAATCGCCGCCGTGCGCGCGCAACTCGCGCAGGCTGAAGCAGCAATCAAGCAGTCCGAGAGCGATCTCGTGCGTACGCAAAAGCTCGTCGCCGATAAATTTCTCCCAGCGCAGCAACTAGACAACTCAACCGCAAAGCGCGACAGCGATCGGGCACGCGTCGCGGAGCTTCGGGCCCAGCTGGAGCTCGCCAACCTGCCGGCACGCAGCGATGCGATCGCCGCGGCGCGCAACGAGGCGAAAGCCGCGAATGACGCCCTCGCGCAGGCGCAATGGCGCCTCGATCAGAAGACGCAAACCGCGCCGGTCGCGGGCACCGTGTACGACACGCTGTATCGGCCGGGCGAATGGGTGGCCGCGGGGTCACCGATCGTTTCACTGCTGCCGCCCGGCAATGTAAAGATTCGCTTCTACGTTCCGGAACCGGCGCTCGCCACGCTGAGGCGCGGTGCGGCAATCAGCGTGCGCTGCGACGGCTGCAGCGCACCAATCCCGGCGCGCGTCGCGTTCATCGCGCCGCAGGCGGAATACACGCCGCCCGTGATTTACAGCCGCGAGAACCGATCGAAGCTCGTGTTCCTGGTGGAGGCACGTCCCGACGAACCGAATCCGGCGCTGCATCCGGGGCTTCCGGTCGAAGTAACGGTCGAGGGTACTACGGCCGAGCGCAAATGACGGAAGCCGCCATCGACGTACACGGTCTCACCAAGCGCTATGACAATCGCGCAGTCGTCGACGATTTCGCAATCCGTGTCGACCGCGGCCAGATTTTCGGCTTTCTGGGACCGAACGGAAGCGGCAAGACGACGACGATCCGAATGCTGTGCGGGTTGCTGACACCCGACGCGGGCGAGGGCACGTGCCTCGGTTACAACATCCGGACCGAAGCATCGAAGATCAAGCGCGAGGTCGGCTACATGACGCAACGCTTCAGCTTGTACGAAGACTTGTCGATCGAAGAAAACCTGGATTTTGTCGCCCGCATGTACGCTGTTCATGATCGCCGAAAGACCGTCGAGTCCTCGCTCGAACGACTGGGTCTCGCCCCGCGTCGCGCGCAACTCGCGGGCGCGTTGTCCGGCGGATGGAAGCAACGCCTTGCACTTGCTGCATGTCTCCTCCATTCGCCGCAGTTGCTTTTGCTCGACGAACCCACGGCAGG
>DASPYC010000518.1:0-4813 GCA_035636955.1 Casimicrobiaceae bacterium | reverse complement strand
CGTCTTGCTCGATGAGGCAGAATAGCCGCCGTCTGCGATTTCGTCCACGTGATCCTGTCGCCTCAAGGAGGGCTAACCATGAACGCCATGCTCGCGCGTGTAGTGCGATCGTTCGGCACCATTCTGCTGCTTGGCATCGTCAATGGCGCGTCGGCGCAAGCGCCGGTGAAGATCGGCCTTATCGGTGAGTTCACCGGACCGTTCGCAGACTATGGAACCCAGATCTACAACGGCATCAAAGCCTACTTGAAGCAGAACGGCGACGTCTTCGGCGGCCGCAAGGTCGAATTCATCGTCAAGGATACGACCGGCGCCGTCCCGGATCGCGCGAAACGGCTTGCTGTCGACGCGGTCACGCAAGACGGCGTCGACATTCTCGCGGGATTCGGCTTGACGCCCAACGCGCTCGCGACTGCGCCGGTTTCTGCCGAGGCAAAAAAGCCGATGGTGATCATGAACGCAGCGACGTCGGTGATCACGACACGATCGCCGTACATCGTTCGCCTCTCGCATACGCTGCCGCAGGACACGCAACCGATGGCGCAATGGGCGGCCAAAAGCGGCATCAAGCGTGTGTTCGTCCTCGTGTCCGACTTCGGGCCCGGCGTCGACGCGGAGGCCGCGTTCGTGAAGGCGTTCACCGCCGCAGGCGGCGAAATCGTGGGCACGATGCGGGTGCCGTTCCAGAATCCCGAATTCGCGCCGTTTGTTCAGCGCGCCCGCGACGCGAATCCGCAGGCGATCTTCGTATTCCTTCCGCCCGGTGGCCAAACGATTTCGTTCATCCGCAGTTACGAAGAACGCGGTCTCGCCAAGGCCGGCATCAAGATCATTGCGACCGGCGATTTGACGGACGACGGTGTGCTCGAGGCGATGGGCGACGCGACGCTTGGCATCGTCACGAGCTTTCACTATTCGTACGCGCACGATTCGCCGGAGAACAAAGCATTTCTCAAGGCGTACGTCGATGCGAACGGCACGAAGCTGCGTCCGAATTTCATGGCGTGCGCCGGTTACGACGGTATGGCCGCGATTGCCGAAGCGCTGAAAAAGACGAGCGGCTCGACCGACCCTGAGGCGCTGATGGCCGCGTTCAAAGGGATGAAGCTCACGAGTCCTCGCGGGCCGATCATGATCGATCCCGAGACGCGCGACATCGTGCAAACCGTTTACATTCGGCGGGTCGAGAAAGTGAGCGGTGCGCTTGTGAACGTCGAGTTCGACAAGTTCCCCGACGTCAAGGATCCCGGAAAATAGGCGATCAAGTAAACGGAGAATGCGATGGACGCCATGCACGAACGGCTGCGAATCCGTGAAGTCGTCGAAAACTGGGTGCTCTGGCGGGACGCCGGCGATTGGGAGCGCTTTCGCACGGTGTGGCACGACGACGGCCGCATGATGGCGACGTGGTTCCAGGGTTCGGCCGCGCGGTTCATCGAAGTGAGCCGCGAGGGCTGGAACAAAGGCGTCAGCATCCTGCATTTCCTGGGCGGATCATCGATCGATGTCGCCGGTGAACGCGCGATCGCCCAGACCAAGATGACGATCTCACAGCGCGCGACCGTTGACGGGATATTGTGCGACGTCGTCTGCACCGGCCGTTTCTACGACTTTTTCGAAAAACGCGGCGATGTTTGGGCCATCGTGCTGCGACAACCGATCTACGAGAAGGATCGGCTCGATCCTGTCGATCCGCAGGCGCGCTTTCAATTAGATGCGGACTTGCTCGGCCGATTTCCGGAAGGCTATCGACATCTGGCGTACGCGCAGACGAAGAACGGCTTCACGGTGAAGCGCGACATGCCGACGCTCAAAGGCGCAGAAGTTGACGCGCTTTATCGCCGAGGCGCCGCATGGCTCGCGGGCCAGCCGCTCGATCGGGCGAGCTAACGATTGGGATCGGACGACCGAATCAAAAGCCACGCACTCGCCGCACCGCCGAGCGCCAACGCCGCCGAGATGAGCATGATCGCGCGGAATCCCGCCACAAACGCGTGCGCAATGGCCTCCTGCGCCACCGTTTTTGCCTGCGCATCGACGTTTTCGGGAAGCTCGATCGCCGCAAGCCGGCCGCGCTGCTGATCGATCGCGGCAATAATCGCCGCGTCGGGGGTGGTGCGTTGGACGGCAGCGTCGAGCGTACGGTTGAAGATCGGTGTCATGATCAAGCCGAACACCGCGACGGCGATCAACGCAGAAACCCGCGAAGCGGCATTGTTGATCCCAGAGGCGGCACCGGCAAAACGTGCATCGACCGCGTTGAGGACCGCCGTCGTGAGCGGTGCGACGCTGATCGCCATGCCGAGCCCCAGTACCACCGATGCGGGAAAAAACGTGAGCCAGTAGTTGCCGCTCGTTCCCGGCACGGCAAACAGCGCGAATCCAACGGCGACGATGATCGGGCCGACAATCAGTGGCCGCTGCGCGCCGTAGCGGTTGATAAGCCCGCCTGACCAACGCGACAGCAGCGACAGCAAAAGAACGAATGGCAGCAACGCAGCGCCTGCGGCCGTGGTCGAGTAGTGGTGTACCTGAATCAGATCGAGCGGCAGGAAGAAGAGACTTCCGCCGAGAGCGCCGTAGAGCAGGAACGTCAGCAAGTTCGCGCCGCTGAACGTGCTCGAACGGAATAGCTCGAGCGGCAGCATCGGGGTTGCCTGGCGTCTTTCGGCAATTAGGAAACCCGCAAGTGCGGTCACGCCGACAATGAGCGCGATGATGACAGCAGGATCCGCCCATCCCTTCATCGGCGACTCGATCATGCCGTACACGATGCCACCGAGTCCCAATGTCACGAGCGACGCGCCTTGCCAGTCGAGATCGCCCTGCGCGTCTGCATTCGAGCTCTCCGGGACGTGACGAAGCGTGAGGTAGAGCACTGCGGCCGCCAGCGGAACATTGATGAAAAATGCGGCGCGCCACGAGAGGTGGTCGATCAGCCAGCCGCCGAACACCGGCCCGAGTGCAGCCATCAGTGCGGAGGCGCCCGACCACGTTCCAATGGCTTTCCCGCGGCTTTGCTCGTCGAATGACGCGCTGATGATCGCGAGGCTGCCGGGCACGAGCAGCGCGCCGCCGACACCCTGGACGGCGCGCGCCGCGATCAGTTGATGGACGCTTCCCGCAAGACCACACCAGACCGACGCCGCGGCAAACAGCGCGACGCCGATCACGAACACGCGGCGGCGTCCGAATCGATCGCCAGCCGCACCGCCGACAAGCAACAGCGCGGCAAGAAATAATGCATACGACTCGACGACCCATTGCACGTCGACCAAGGTCGCCGAAAGCTCGCGTTGCAATGCCGGCAACGCGACGTTCACGACGGTGCCGTCGATGAACGCCATGCTCGATGCGATGATCGTTGCGGCAAGAATCCACGGCGACGCGCTCGGCGGCGAGGGCGCGGAGCAGGCCACCCCGCGAATGACGCCCGTATCGCAGGGCGACGCCGCGAACGTAGTCATGGCTGATCGACCGCACGCGACGGGTAATTGTTCCTGTCAGCGGGCGTACCGCAATCCGGCCGGGATTGCCCATCGCTCGCCGACTCGAAATGTTCCTTCGATCAACAACGCGAGCACCGCAGCGGGAACTGCGCCGGCGAGCAGCATCGCGTTGTCGTTGAGCGCGAGACCTGTCACGATGCGCTCGCCATATCCGCCGGCGCCGATGAACGCGGCGATGGTTGCCGTGCCGACGTTGATGACGGCCGACGTTTTGATTCCCGCCAGAATCGTCGTCGCGCCAAGCGGCAGCTCGATCTTGCCGAGGATCGTGCCCTCGGTCATCCCGAGCGAGCGGGCCGCTTCCTTCATCCCACGCGGGATTTGGGCGAGTGCCGCATACGTATTGCGTACGATCGGCAACAACGCGTACAGCGCAAGCGCGAAAAACGCAGGAATGGTCCCGATCCGACCGGTGAGTGGAATCAGAAAAGCCAGCAACGCGAGCGAAGGAATCGTCTGGACCACTCCCGTTGTACCCAGGATCACGCCCTCGCTGGCTGGCCGCTTCGCGCACAGAATGCCAAGCGGAATGCCGATGACGATGCTCGCGGCGAGCGACACGAAGACGAGCAGGACATGCTCGAGCGTGAGACGGCCGAAATCGGGGCCGCTCAGCTTGCGCCAAAAATCGGCGGCGAAATTGCTCTTGTCGACAGATACCGCAGCGCTCTTCGCGGCAGCACCCGACGCTTGTGCCAGAAAGCCCGCGGCGACCGTCGCAAAATCTTTTCCGTCCAGTTCCGCCGCGGCGTTCATCCGGCGCATCGATGCTTCGTCGATCTTGCCCTGGAGCTGCTGCAGCGCCATCCACGTTTTCGGGAGACGCTGCGGAAGGTCGGCGCGATAAAGCAGAACGGCGTCGTATGGCGGAAAATAATGCCGGTCGTCGGCGAGCACGGTCAGTCCGTATTTGTCGATCTTCGCGTCGGTGGAATAGATGTCGATCGCATCGACCTGGCGTTGCGCGATCGCCTCGTACGCCAACCCATGATCGAGCCCTCGCGGCGTGGCGAACGGCAAATCGTATGTCTGCTTCAAGCCCGGCCATCCGTCGGCGCGCCCGATGAATTCCTGCGACAGTCCCAGGCGCAGCTCCGGATGCGCCTTCAAGTCCGACAACCGCGTGATGCCTTTGCTCTTGGCATCGTCGCCGCGAAGGGCCAGCGCGTATGTATTGTTGAAGCCCAGTGGCACGGCGGCGGCGAGTCCCATCGGCGCCAGCTTGGCGTTGAGCTCAGGCAGCGAGGGCACGGCGTCAAGCTTCAGGATTTCCTTCGCGATCGTTCCCGTGTATTCGGGATAGA
>DASPYC010000517.1:0-6098 GCA_035636955.1 Casimicrobiaceae bacterium | reverse complement strand
ACGCCCGAGAACATGGAGAAGCTGCGGCATGCCGAGCTTTTCTCGGGCGGTGCATTTCGGTCGATCGAGCTCGACATCTGTTACCCGGCATCGTGGGGCGCGAACGGCATGGAAGCGGCGCTCGCGAGCCTCGCTGCGCATGCCGAAGATGCGATCCATCAGGGCTTCAATATCGTGATCCTCTCCGATCGCAGCGTGTCGGAGGCGTTGTTGCCGATTCCCGCACTCGTTGCGACCGCCGCCGTGCACGAACACCTCGTCAAGAAGGGATTGCGTACATCGGTTGGTCTCGTCGTCGAGACCGGTTCTGCGCGCGAAGTTCATCATTTCGCGTTGCTTGCAGGCTACGGCGCGGAAGCGATCCATCCGTATTTGGCACTGGAAACACTGGCGGAATTGCACAAGCAGATACCGGAGATCGATCCGAAGCAATCGCAAAAGCGCTACATCAAGGCGATCTGCAAAGGCCTCTACAAAGTCATGTCGAAGATGGGCATCTCGACCTATCAATCGTATTGCGGCGCGCAGATCTTCGAAGCCGTCGGACTGCAAAAAGCGTTCGTCGAAAAATATTTCACCGGCACGGCGAGCAACATCGAAGGAATCGGATTGTTCGAGGTGGCCGAGGAAGCAGCGCGCCTGCATGCGCTCGCGTTCAGCGACGATCCGCTCCTTAAGAACGCGCTCGATGCCGGTGGCGAATATGCGTATCGCGTTCGCGGCGAAGAGCATATGTGGACGCCCGATTCGATCGCGAAGCTGCAGCACGCGTCGCGCGCCAATTCGTGGTCGACGTATCGCGAATACGCGGCGCTCGTCAACGAGCAAGGGAAGAAGTTGAAGACGCTCCGCGGGCTGTTCGAATTCAAGACCGCTGAGCGCTCGCCGATACCGATCGACGACGTCGAGCCGGCAAAAGAAATCGTCAAGCGCTTCGCGACGGGTGCGATGAGCTTGGGCTCGATCTCAACGGAAGCGCATACGACGCTTGCGGTTGCGATGAATCGCATCGGCGGGAAGTCCAACACCGGCGAGGGCGGTGAAGACCCGCTCCGGTATCGCGCAGAGATGCGCGCGGGCAAGAGCACGGTGAAGATGGGCGACACGCTTGCCAGCATGATTGGTGATGATCGGGTTGAAGCCGATGTAAAGCTCATGGCCGGCGACAGCCTGCGCTCGAAAATCAAGCAGGTTGCATCGGCGCGCTTCGGCGTCACGGCGGAATATCTGTCGTCGGCCGATCAGCTGCAGATCAAGATGGCGCAAGGCGCAAAGCCGGGCGAAGGGGGTCAGTTGCCCGGCCACAAGGTATCCGAATACATCGCGACGCTGCGCTTTTCGGTGCCCGGTGTGGGACTCATCTCGCCGCCGCCGCATCACGACATCTATTCGATCGAAGATCTGGCGCAGCTGATCCACGACCTCAAGAACGCGAATCCTCAGGCATCGATATCGGTGAAGCTCGTGTCGGAAGTCGGTGTGGGCACCGTGGCCGCCGGAGTCGCGAAAGCGAAAGCCGATCACGTCACGATCGCCGGGCACGATGGTGGCACGGGCGCTTCGCCCGAATCATCGATCAAGCACGCCGGCACTCCCTGGGAATTAGGTCTTGCGGAAACGCAGCAGACGCTTGTTCTCAACCGTTTGCGCGGCCGCATCGCCGTACAAGTCGACGGCCAGATGAAGACCGGCCGCGACGTTGTGATCGGCGCGATGCTCGGCGCCGACGAGTTCGGCTTTGCGACGGCGCCGCTCGTTGTCGAAGGCTGCATCATGATGCGCAAATGCCACCTCAATACGTGCCCGGTCGGCATCGCAACGCAAGACCCCGAGTTGCGCAAACGTTTCGCCGGATCGCCTGAGCACGTCGTCAATTACTTCTTCTTCGTCGCGGAGGAAGTGCGCGGGTTGATGGCGGAGCTCGGCTTTCACACGTTCAACGAAATGATCGGTCGTGCCGACTTGCTCGACATGCGCAAGAGCATCGAGCATTGGAAGGCGCGCGGACTCGATTTCTCGCGTGTGTTCTTCCAGCCGAAGATGCCGCCCGAAGTCGCCCGCTATCGACGTGAAGAGCAGGACCACGGCTTGGCCCGCGCGCTCGATCATCAGCTGATCGCCGCAGCCGCGAACGCAATCGACACACGCGAGCCCGTACGACTCGAATACCGGATTCGCAATGCGCACCGCTCTGTTGGCGCGATGTTATCCGGTGCTGTTGCACGAAGGTTCGGACATGAAGGATTGCCGACTGACACGATTCACGTCGCGTTCGACGGTATCGCCGGACAGAGCTTCGGCGCGTTCCTCGCGCGCGGCATCACGTTCGAGCTGCAGGGTGCAACCAACGATTATGTCGGCAAGGGATTGTCCGGCGGCCGCATCGTCGTGTATCCCGATCCCACGTGTCCGGCGAAGCCCGAAGAGAATATCGTCATCGGCAACACCGTCATGTACGGCGCAATCGAGGGCGAAGCGTATTTCCGCGGCGTCGCCGGCGAGCGCTTCTGCGTGCGCAACTCCGGTGCCAGCGCCGTCGCCGAAGGCACCGGCGATCACGGCTGCGAGTACATGACGGGCGGCACCGTCATAGTGCTCGGTCGCACCGGGCGCAATTTCGCTGCCGGCATGAGCGGCGGCATCGCGTATGTCTACGATCCCGATCAAACGTTTGCGCTGCGTTGCAACCAAGCGATGGTCGCGCTCGAGGCGCTGCTGCCGGAAGACCAGCAGAGTCGCGTCGAAGCGGAACTTGCCGCATCCGGCAAAGGCCGCCTTCTACATCTCGATCGTTGCGATGAAGCGATTGCGCGCGCGTTGATCGAGAAGCATTTGCGCTATACCGGATCGACGCTGGCACTCGCGCTGCTCGACAATTGGGAAAACGAGCGCGCGAAGTTCGTCAAGGTGTTTCCAAACGAGTACAAGCGTGCGCTCTCCGAGATGTTCGCGAAGCGTGCGGCCGCGCGATCGGCCGAAGCGGTCAAGGCGCGCCAGGTCGCTTGAAGCACCATGGGGAAGGTCACCGGGTTCATCGAATTGCAGCGGATCAAGGAGGCGACGGAACCGATAGCGCGGCGCGTCACGCACTATCGCGAATTCATTCTGACCCTCGCCGACGATGAAGCCTCCCGGCAGGGCGCGCGCTGCATGGACTGCGGCATTCCGTTTTGCCAGACCGGATGCCCGGTCAACAACATCATTCCGGACTGGAACGATCTCGCATATCGCCGGCAGTGGCGGGCTGCCCTCGATGTCCTTCACTCGACGAACAATTTTCCCGAATTCACCGGACGCATCTGTCCCGCACCCTGCGAAGCGGCCTGCACGCTCAACATCAACAACGATCCGGTCGGCATTAAATCGATCGAGCATTTCCTGATCGATAAAGGCTGGGAGGAGGGCTGGGTTGTACCGCTTCCTCCGGCCGTGAAAACAGGCAAGCGTGTTGCGATCGTCGGCTCGGGTCCTGCGGGAATGGCCTGCGCGCAACAGCTCGCGCGCGCCGGTCACGATGTGGTGCTGTTCGAGCGCGAAGACCGGATCGGCGGACTGCTGCGTTACGGGATCCCGGACTTCAAGATGGAAAAGCATCTGATCGATCAACGGATGGCGCAGATGTCCGAGGAAGGCGTGGAATTTCGGCCGAACGTGAACGTCGGCGTCGATGTCGCTGCCCGGACGCTGCTCGAAGAATTCGATGCGGTCGCCCTTACCGGCGGTGCTGAAGCGCCGCGCGATTTGCCGGTGCCGGGCCGCGATCTTGCCGGTGTCCACTTCGCGATGGAGTTTCTGCCGCAACAGAACAAAGTTGTTGCGGGCGACGCGGTCGCAAATCAGATTAGAGCAAAGGGCAAGCACGTCGTCGTCATCGGTGGCGGCGACACCGGTTCGGACTGCGTCGGTACTTCGAATCGACAGGAGGCTGCGTCGGTGACGCAATTCGAGTTGCTGCCGCAGCCACCCGAAGAGGAAAACAAGCCGCTTGTGTGGCCTTATTGGCCCATCAAGCTTCGCACGTCATCGTCGCACGAGGAAGGCGTGGCGCGCGACTGGGCCGTCGCCACGAAGCGTTTCGAAGGCCGTGACGGCCGCGTCGAGAAGCTTGTTGCCGCGCGCGTCGAGTGGCAAAAAGATCCCGGCGGCGCGATGAAGATGGTCGAGATTCCGGGAAGCGAATTCGACATGAGCGCCGACCTCGTGTTGCTCGCGATGGGATTCACCGGCCCAGTATCCGCAGGCATGCTCGAGGAGTTCGGCGTCGAGCGCGACGCACGCTCGAACGTCAAGGCGAATACCGACGACTATCGGACCTCCGTGCCTAAGTTATTCGCTGCAGGCGACATGCGCCGCGGGCAATCGCTGATCGTCTGGGCCATTCGAGAAGGACGTCAATGCGCGCGTGCGGTCGACGAATTTCTCATGGGCTCGTCTGCCTTACCCCGCTAGCCTTCCGTGATGACTGAGCTCGCCACGCTCGAAATCGCGAGCTGGCATCCTGCGATACCGGCTTCGCGCACCGAAGCGCTGGCGCCCACGCTCGAAGGCGGCGGCGTTCTCGTGCTGCCCAAACTCGCATTTGCATTCGAGCCCCGAGAGGATCGTTTTCTCGATGCGAAATGGTCGGACGGTCGCGCAAAGAACATCAGTTTCGATGGCGGAAAAATCAAGGGCGCAAAAGGCAGCTCGCAGGATCTTGTGGACCTGGGCCGGCTGATAGGCCGATTCGCGAATTGCGCGAGCGAATTGATTGCCGCGCTGTTTCCGCGTTACGCAACGCATCTCAAGCGCGCGCGGACGAGCTTTCGCCCGCAACCGGCGATCGGGCGGGACGTCTCATGGCGCAAGGATGATGCCCGTCTGCACATCGACGCTTTTCCATCGCGTCCCAATCGTGGCGAGCGGATCTTGCGCGTGTTCTGCAATGTCAATCCGCACGGTGAAGATCGCGTATGGCGTGTCGGCGAGCGCTTCGAGGCGATGGCCGAACATTTTCTGCCGCGTGTTCGCAGAATGCGTCGCTTTGAGGCTGCAACGCTGGCAGCACTCCACGTGACGAAGGGCCGGCGCAGCGAGTACGATCACCTGATGCTCGGCTTGCATGACAGTGCAAAGGCGGACACCGACTACCAGCGCAATTGTCCGCAGCAGGAAATTCGCTTCGCGCCGGGCACGACGTGGATCTGCTATTCGGACCAGGTGATGCACGCCGCAATGACAGGGCAATTCATGCTCGAACAGACGATTCATTTGCCGCTGTCGGCCTTGTATCGGCCCGACCTGTCGCCGCTTCGTGTGCTCGAGCGGATGACCGGGCGACAGCTCGCCGCGTGAGCGATTCGGCGTTATCAGGCATCGGCACATGGCTGTTTTGAAAAACGATACGTTGCTGCGGGCGCTTCGCCGCGAGCCGACGCCGTACCCGCCGATCTGGCTGATGCGGCAAGCCGGGCGTTATCTGCCCGAATACAACGTGACGCGGTCGAGGGCAGGCAGCTTCATGGCGCTCGCCACGACGCCTGCGCTCGCGGCCGAAGTCACGCTGCAGCCGCTTGCCCGTTACCCGCTCGACGCCGCGATACTTTTTTCCGATATCTTGACGATTCCGGATGCGATGGGTCTCGGACTGACGTTCGCCGAAGGCGAAGGGCCGCGCTTCACCCGCACGACTGCCGACGAAACGTCGATCTGCGCACTCGTCGTGCCCGACATGGCGAAGCTTCGTTACGTCTTCGACGCGGTATTCGAAATCAAACGCGCGCTCGCGCAGTCCGTGCCGCTGATCGGCTTTGCCGGCAGCCCATTTACGCTCGCTTGCTACATGATCGAAGGTGGCGGCAGCACCGATTTTGCGACGGTGCGCCGGATGGCGTACGCGAGGCCCGACCTGTTGCAGCAAATCGTCGACGTCAACACCCAGGCCGTTAGCACATACCTGGGCGAGCAAATAGCGGCCGGCGTCGATGCGGTGATGATTTTCGATACTTGGGGAGGCCTGCTCGCCGCCGATCAGTGGCGCCGTTTCTCGCTCGCGTCGATGCAGTCAGTATTGGAGCGGCTCGCGCGCGCGCCGCTTCGCGCTCGTGTCCCGGCGATCA
>DASPYC010000516.1:0-2516 GCA_035636955.1 Casimicrobiaceae bacterium | reverse complement strand
CCACGCGTGTCCGCGCAACGAATCGAGCGGCAGGATCGCGTAACCGAAGCCCTCGTGAACTAGATCGAGGATCGATGCGATCGCGTCGATCTCGTAGGCAATCCGCGGCTTTAGCCCACGATCGGCGAGCAGCGTCTCGATCCGCATGCGATTGGCGTTGGGGCGGCTCGGAATAATCAGCGGATAACGGGGTAACGCGCGGGTAGGCACGGGACTGACCGCTCGCGAGCTCGCCTTACTAGAGATCAGAAACATCTCCTGTTCATGCAGCGGATGGATCTCGACCGCCGGCGCGGGCGTGGCGTTGTAGACGAGCCCGATGTCGACGCGTCCCGCGACAAGCCATTCGATGACGTAAGCCGAGAGCCCTTCAACGATGCCCAGCGACGCGCTGGGAAACGACTGTCGAAAAGATCTAAGCAACGGCAGCGTCAGGACTCTTGCAATGCTGGCCGGCAAGCCGAGAATGACGTTGCCGACCGGGGCGCCCCGCGTTTCGGCCAACTCGTCGCGCGCGCGGTCGACTTGCATCAAAATGCCTCGTGCGTGGCCGAGCAACCGCTTTCCCGCATCGGTCGGCGTAACGCCGCGGCCATTGCGATAAAGGAGTGCCTGCTTCAATTCGACCTCGAGTTGCCGCACCTGATGACTGAGCGCCGACTGCGCAACCGATAGCATCGCCGCAGCCTTCGTAAAGCTGCCGAGCTCCGCGACGTGCACGAAATAACCGAGTTGTTTCAGGTCCACCGAGGCACCGAAGTGGGGTCAGAGATGACTTTCGTAGCGGGGTGCCGAGCATCGCGAAGGAAAGTCGTCTTTTGACCCTTCTGGAAACGAGATAACAGATTGCCAGGTATCACTATTTCATAATTCCGCAAAATGCGAAACAATCACGTCGCGGAGTCGGCCGCTGTGCGCATACCCGAAGACGCTTCGCTATACGGGACCTATCGGCGGCGACATCAGCGTTGCGAGCAACTATTCGTGCCAATAGCGCTCTCGTCATGAAGCGTATCGCAAGCTTCCTCGCCGCCGTCTTCGTGACGCTCACGTCGGCGTCGGCGCTGGCCCAAGGCGGCGGGAAGCCGGTGCATCTGATCGTTGCGTTTCCGGCCGGCGGTCCCACCGACTTCGTTGCGCGCGTTCTCGCCAACGCACTTTCCACCGAGATCGGCCAGACGGTCATCGTTGAGAACAAGCCGGGCGCGAACGGCAACATCGGCGCGGACTACGTGGCCAAGGCGCCACCCGACGGATCGGTGTTGTTTCTGACGACGGTCGGAGCCGTCTCCATCAGCCCGGCGCTCTACGAGACATTACCGTATGACCCGCAGAAGGACTTCGCGCCGATTTCGCTCGTCGTCAACAACTCGACGATCTTCGTCGTGAACCCGCGCAACCCCGCCTCGAACGCGGCGGAATTCGTTGCCAACAGCCTGAAGGCGCCGGTGCCCGTGCCGATCGGCTCATCGGGCGTAGGGAGCATTCCGCATCTGACGCTCGAGCTGTTCGTGGTTTCGAGCAAAGCCAACGTGACGCACGTTCCCTACAAAGGCGCCGCACCGGTGATCAACGATGTCATCGGCAATCATGTCGATGGGTTCTTCGGCGATCTTCCCGGACTGATCGGCCAAATTCGCGCCGGCCAGTTGAAGCCGCTCGGCGTCGCGGCGGCAAAGCGCCATTCGCTGTTGCCCGACGTGAAGACGCTCGCGGAGCAGGGGATCGCGGGTGTGGAATCGAACAATTGGTACGCATTGCTCGCGCCTGCGAAGATGCCGAAAGAAAATGTGATGATGCTGAACGCCGCGGTTCGCAAAGCGTTGCAGTCCGATGATGTGCGCCGCAAGCTGATCGAGTCCGGCGCGGAGCCCGCGCCATCGACACCCGAGCAAGTGTCGGCGCTGATCCAAGGCGACGGCGCGAAATGGGCGAAGGTCATCCTCGAAAAGCGAATCAAAGCCGAGTAGATGGGCTCCGCACGTGTTCCGTTGGTCGAGCCCGGCACAAATCCGATGCTGGCCTCTCTCGAACGCAAGATCGTCGGGGTGCGTGGGCGCGTCTCTCCGCTCTATCAAGCGCTGCTGAACAGCGTGCCGATCGCTGAAGGTTGGGAGGCTTTGCTGACCGCAGTGCGAACGAAAACGTCGCTCCGCCCGGATTTGCGCGAGCTCGTGATCCTGCGGGTCGCCGTCCTGAATCGCGCGTCGTTCGAATTCGATGCGCATGTGCCGCATGCTCGACACGCGGGACTCACGCAGGCAAAGATCGGCGGCGTGAAGACAACGGCAGCTTCGCCGCCCTACGATGACCTCGAGCGGGTGATTCTCGCGTACACGGATGCGATGACGCGCGATGTCGATGTCTCCGACAGCCTGTTCGAGCGCCTCGCCGGCTCTCTCGACCCCAAGACGATTGTCGAACTGACGGCGACGATTGCCGCGTACAACATGGTGTCGCGTTTTCTGGTCGCGCTGCGAATCGGTATGGAGCCGGCGGCACATGCGCCTTGACGC
>DASPYC010000515.1:0-4653 GCA_035636955.1 Casimicrobiaceae bacterium | reverse complement strand
GCCAAGGCAACAAATTCAGCGCGCCGCCGCCGGTAATGCCCGTTCCGGCTGAAGGCGTCGCCTGACCGGACAGCGCCTGCTTCACGAACTGCTGCACATCTTCGTGCAGGATTCGCCCTTTGGGCCCGCTGCCTTTGACCTTGCTCACATCGACGCCGAGCTCGCGCGCGAAGACGCGCACCGACGGCGACGCATGCGCGGCCTTGAACGCCTGTTCGTCGATCGGCGTGCCGCTCACTTCCGCAGCGCTGGGAGAAGTCCTGGGCGACGGAGCCTCCTTCGACGCAGAAGGAGGTGGCGCGCGCTGGTCTGTCGTGGACGCGGTGGACTGCGGTGGCTTGGCTGCGGTCGCCTCGCGCGCTTCCAGCGTCAGGATGACCGAACCTTCGCTGACCTTGTCGCCGACCTTGAGCTTCAAGTCCTTAACGACGCCGGACGTCGGCGAGGGTACGTCCATCGTCGCCTTGTCCGACTCAAGCGTGACGAGCGGATCGTCGGCTTTGACGGCGTCGCCCACTTTGACGAACACTTCGATGACTGGCACATCCTTGAAGTCGCCGATGTCCGGTACTTTGACGTCCTGCACGGCGCCGTTCCCTTTTCCGGCGGCCGAAGACGATGGGGAAGGCGCTCTCGCGCCGGCAGACGGTTGCGCTGGCGCAGCGCTTGGTGAACTCGGTTGGGCAGACGCTTTGGTGCTCGCCTGTTGCGACGATGGCGTCGCCCCCGCACCGTCGGTTTCCAGCGTCAAGATGAGACCGCCCTCGCTCACCTTGTCGCCGACCTTGAGCTTCAGGTCCTTCACGACGCCGGCGGACGGCGAAGGTACGTCCATCGTCGCTTTGTCCGATTCGAGCGTGATGAGTGAATCGTCCGGCTTCACGTTATCGCCGGGCTTCACGAATACTTCGATCACCGGCACGTCCTTAAAGTCGCCGATGTCGGGAACCTTGACTTCGAGGGTACTCATCGCTCGGCCTCCGATTCACACCGTCCACGGCGCCGGTTTTTTCGCATCGAGGCCGTACTTTGCAAGCGCTTCGCCGACTTTCGCAGCGGGGATCTTTCCGTCATCGGCGAGCGCTTTCAACGCCGTAACCGTGACCCACTTCCGGTCGACTTCGAAGAAGTAGCGAAGCTTGTCGCGCGTGTCCGAGCGTCCGAACCCATCGGTGCCGAGGACGACGTAGCGCCGCGGCACGTACGCGCGAATCTGATCGGCGAACGCGCGAATATAATCGGTCGCAGCGATTACCGGTCCTTCGGTGTCCTTGAGGCAGTCTTCGACATGCGAGACCTTGGGCTTCGACGCCGGATTCAGCATATTTTGGCGACTGACCGCATAGCCGTCTCGCGCCAATAGCGTGAACGACGGACAGCTCCACAGATCCGCTTCGACGCCCCAATCGTTCCGCAACAGCGCGGCCGCTTCGATGACTTCGCGAAAGATCGTGCCCGACCCGAGCAACTGGACCCGCGGCGATTTTGCTTTCTTGTCGCCGGCCTTGAAAAGGTACATGCCTTTCACGATCGCCGGCGCCGCACCGTCCGGCATCGCGGGATGCGTGTAGTTTTCGTTCATCAGCGTCAAATAGTAATAGACGTCCTGTTGCTCGACATACATTCGTTTGAGGCCGTCGTGGATGATGACCGCCACCTCGTACCCAAACGTCGGGTCGTACGAAATGCAGTTCGGCACAGTCGCGGAAATCAAATGCGAATGACCGTCCTCGTGCTGCAGACCTTCGCCGTTCAGCGTCGTCCGTCCGGCTGTGCCGCCGAGCAAAAAGCCCCGTGAGCGCATGTCGCCCGCCGCCCAAGCGAGATCGCCGACCCGCTGGAAGCCGAACATCGAGTAAAAAATGAAGAACGGGATCATCGGCACGGCGTGCGTCGAGTACGACGTCGCGGCGGCCATCCAATCGCACATGCCGCCGGCCTCGCTGATGCCTTCCTGCAGGATCTGCCCGTCCTTCGACTCCTTGTAGAACATCAGCTGATCTTTGTCTTCGGGCGTATACAGCTGGCCTTGTTGGTTCCAGATGCCGAGCTGGCGGAACATGCCTTCCATGCCGAATGTGCGCGACTCGTCGGGGACGATCGGCACGATGTGGCGTCCGAGATTCTTGTCGCGAATCAACAATTGCAGGATCTGGACGAACGCCATCGTCGTCGAGATCTCGCGCTCCTCTGTGCTCTTCAGGAACCGCTCGAACGCGGTCAGCTCCGGGATGGGGAGCGGATTCGCCTTGCGACGACGCGATGGCAGATAACCGCCCAATTCCATTCGGCGCGCTCGCATGTATTCGAGCTCGGGCGATCCCTCGGGGAATGTGACGAATGGAACTTCTTCGAGCTTGTCGTCGGGAACCGGAATCTGGAAGCGATCGCGGAACTTGCGGATCGCATCGACGTGCATCTTCTTTTGCTGGTGCGTGATGTTCTGCGCCTCCCCGGCCTCGCCCATGCCGTAGCCTTTGATCGTCTTCGCCAGGATCACCGTCGGCTGGCCCTTGTGATTCACTGCCGCGTGATAGGCAGCGTAAATCTTGTGCGGATCATGTCCGCCGCGGTTCAAGTTCCAGATGTCGGTGTCGGACCAATCGGCGACCAGCGCCTTCAGTTCCGGCGTGTTGAAGAAATACTCGCGCACGTACGCGCCGTCCTTCGACTTGAACGTTTGGTATTCACCGTCGACGCATTCCATCATCCGCCGCTCGAGAATCCCTTTTTTGTCGCGCGCGAACAGCGCGTCCCAGTGCGTGCCCCAAATCACTTTGATGACATTCCAGCCGGCGCCGCGAAAATCGCTTTCGAGCTCCTGGATGATCTTGCCGTTGCCGCGCACGGGACCGTCGAGGCGCTGCAGGTTGCAGTTGACGACAAAGATCAGGTTGTCGAGCTTTTCGCGCGACGCCATGCCGATCGCGCCCATCGATTCGGGCTCGTCCATTTCGCCGTCGCCCATGAACGCCCACACCTTGCGGCCCTCGGTGGTCACATGCTCTCGATCCTGCAGATACTTCATGAAGCGCGCTTGATAGATCGCCATCAGCGGCCCGAGGCCCATCGACACCGTCGGAAATTGCCAGACGTCCGGCATCAGCCACGGATGCGGGTACGACGAGACGCCTTTGCCATCGACTTCCTGGCGAAAATAGTCCATCTGCTCGGTGGTGAAACGGCCGAGCATGTAGGCGCGCGCGTAGACGCCCGTTGCCGAATGTCCTTGGATGAAGACAAGATCGCCGCCGTGATTTTCCGACGGCGCATGCCAGAAATGATTAAAACCGACGTCGTAGAGCGTCGCGGCCGACGCGAAGCTCGCGATGTGGCCGCCGACGTTCGTGTGCTTGTTCGCCCGGAGCACCATCGCCATCGCATTCCAGCGCACGTAGGAGCGGATCTTGTGCTCGATCGACTGATCGCCGGGAATGCGGACCTGCTTGTCGACCGGGATCGTGTTGATGTACGCGGTGTTCGCCGAAAACGGCATGTAGGCTCCGGAGCGGCGCGCCGTGTCGATCAGCTGCTCGATCAGAAAATGCGCGCGGTCGGGGCCTTCGATTGCCAGCACGGCGGATAACGCGTCGAGCCATTCCCGCGTTTCTTGCGGGTCGACATCTTTTTGAATATCCATGATGGTGATCCTCCGGCGTTTTCATTCGATTCTATGCGCGGTGCGCGCCTGTGTATTGCTGCGGCGCGCTTGAAGCGCAATGGAATCCAATCAGTTTACCGTGTTGTGGAAATCATTTCCATTTCAGAATTATCCTCCAAGCATCGTTGGATCGCTAACCTTTGCCCTGCGAGACAAGAAAGTGAGTGTTCACATTATATACCCAAGTTTGATGTACCGCAGGCGCCTTATCTCGTTGTCCGAGGCATCAACAACGCGAGTCCGCTGATCCCGCTGATTGCCGCGAAAACTCCGAATCCGACGCGATAACTGCCCGTCGACGCAGCCAGCAACGCGAAAATCGGCGGTCCGGCGACCACGCCCGAAAACGTGATAAATCCCGAAGCGCCGGTGACTGCGCCAGCCGCGCCTTTTGGCGCATGACGTGCGACCTCGGCAAGCTGGACACCGTTCCAGCCGATCGCACTCGCGCCAAAAATCAGCGCGACGATCACCACTGCAATCGTAGGCCAGGCCGGTGTGGCCATGGTGATGACGATGCCACACAGCGCGGCGATGATGCCGATGACGCCGAGCACCCGACGCGGAGGCGCAACGCGATCCGCGATGAATCCCCATCCTATCCGGCCGAATACACCGCCGACAGTCGCAGCGGTCAGCGCAAGTCCTGCGCCGACGAGCGACCATTCAAGCGATTCGGTCAGATAGACGACAATGAAACTCGTCAGGCATACCTGCGTGCCCGCGTAGATGAACGAGACGACCGCCAGCTCTGAAAGCGTTCGCGATCGCAACACGATGCGCAGCGGCTCAAACAAGGTCGCCGGGGAAAATGCGCGGCCGGAACGGCTTTCACTGTTGATGTCGGTATCGAGCATTGCATGGGTCGGCTCCGCAGCGGCAGCGACGACGAGTCCCGCAAAGGTTGCAATCAGCAAGGCAATGCGCCAGCCGACGACGAGGGCGAGCGCCGGCAATACCGCGCCTGCGAGCGCTGCCCCCGCCGGTACGCC
>DASPYC010000514.1:0-3591 GCA_035636955.1 Casimicrobiaceae bacterium | reverse complement strand
GACGTACGACAACGCGCAGCGCTCGGCCGGTTGTCGCACCTGGCCGGCGGCGCGGGCATTGCCATGGTCCGCGTGGCTCGAGCAGTTGTGGAATGACGTTCTCGCACACGACGCACTTCCATCGATAGCGCGTCTGCTGCGCGCTCCACAGACGCGCTGGCGCTGGCGGCAGATCATAGCTGCGGACAATGCGGCGCTTTCCGACGTGCGTGGCGCGGCCGCTTTGGCGGCAGAGGCGTGGGCGATCACGAAGGCTTGGGGAAGCGGGGGCGAAAGCTGGCGTGGATGGCGCAACGATGCGCTAGGCGGCGATGACTGCGCCGCGTATGCCGGATGGGCGGAGCGGTTTCACGCAAGCCTCGGCCGTATGCATGCGGTCGACGACGCGTCGCTTGCCGATGCGCTCGTCCGGGCAAGCGATAGCGTCGACGCGTGGCGCCATCTCGATGTCGTGCTGGCTGGTTTTATCGAGCCGACGCCTCAGCACGACCGCTTGATCGCTGCACTCAGACAACGAGGCGCGTGCATCGCGCGCTGCGATACGATCGCGGACCACCCAACGCAGCTCGCACAGACGAGCGCCGGATCGCCGCGCGACGAGATGCTGTCGGCGCTGGCATGGGCGCGCAACGAAGCGCTCGCCGATCCAGCGACAACGATCGGTATCGCGGTGGAGGATCTTGGCTCGCGTCGGGCTGAAGTCATCGCGCTCGCTGAGGACGTGTTGTGTCCGGCGCTGCAGTTACCCGGTCACGAAGGCGAGACACGCCCCTATAACGTTTCGCTCGGGTCGAGCCTCGCAAGCGCCCCCTTGGTGGCGACAGCCCTAGGCTGGATCGAGCTTTCGATCCGTGCGCTTCCGCTCGCGCAGGCGGTCGTTCTATTGCGCTCACCCTATTTGCCCGCTGCGACAACGCAATGGCCGCGTCGCGCATCGCTCGAGCGAACGTGGCTCGACATGGGGCGGCGTGAAATCGGTTACGGCGAAGTCGCGCACGCACTCGATGTCGTCGATAGAGCGTTCGGCGAGCGCCTACGGCGAGCGTCCGCGACCCATCGGTTGCCAAACGAAGCATCGCCAAAGGCGTGGATCGATCTGTGGCGCGGTTGGTTGTCGGCAATCGGTTGGCCTGGCGATCGTCCGCTTTCGAGCGCCGAGCAACAAACGCGCAACGCCTTCGACGAATTGTTGGTGAATTTCTCCGCGATGTCGGTCGTCGACGAGCGGATGCGCATGTTCGATGCGCTGAGCGCACTGAGTGATCTCGCCGACGATACGGTGTTCCAGCCTGAATCGTCTCCCGTTCCGATTCAGATCGTCGGTTTGCTGGAAGCGGCGGGTTTGCCGTTCGATCGCTTGTGGATCGCCGGTCTTGCCGGGGATCGTTGGCCCCGCGCGCCGCAACCGCATCCAATGCTGCCGCTCGCATGGCAGCGCGATCACGACGTACCGCGCTCGAGCGCCGCGCGCGAGCTCCGCTTTGCACGAAAGGTGACGACGCTTCTGCTGCGCGGGGCCCCACGTGTAGTGGTAAGCCACGCACGCAGTGTCGACGACGACGAGCCGCGCCGTGCATCGCCGCTCATCGCCGAATTGAATTTGCCGGCATTGGCTCCATCCGGCTCGGCAATCCGCAACCCGTCGTACGCGTCGCAGATTCACGCTTCGGCGCCTGCGTTGGAAAAAGTCGCCGATCTTCGCGTGCAGCCGCTTGCGGAAGGTGCGAGCGTTCGCGGCGGCGCGCACGCGATCGAAGCGCAGGCCAATTGTCCCTTTCAAGCGGTCGGGTTGCATCGCTTCAACGTGGATCGATGGCCGCGAGCGAAAGTAGGTCTCACGCTGATCGAGCGCGGCATGCTGGTCCATGCAGCGCTCGCCTCGTTCTGGAACGACGTGGGAGACAGCGCGACGCTTGAAACGCTCGACGATTCGGCATTGACGGCGCGGATCGCAACGGCCGCCGAGTTCGCGCGCCGCGCGTTGAGGGAGGAACGCTGGCGTTGGGTGCCGCCGGTGATTGCCGCCCGGGAAGCATCGCGGATTGCAGCGTTGTTGCACCAGTGGATCGATACTTACGAGCGGACGCGGCCGCCGTTCACGGTCGAGGCGACCGAAGCGCGAGCGGAGGTCACTCTGGCGGGCGTGTCGTTTCGGCTGCGGCTCGATCGCGTCGATCGGGTATCCGATGGCGCCGCGATCATCGACTACAAGACCGGCCTGACGCTCGTGCCGAAGGCGTGGTTCGATCCGCGGCCACGCTCGCCTCAGCTCGGCCTCTACGCACTGGCGAGGCGCCAGGCGGCGCCGCAATCGCCGATCCGTGCAGTGGCATATGCCCAACTACAACCCGGCGCACTGAAGCTCAACGGCATCGCGGCGGACGTCGTTTCGTGGCCCGCGCTGATTCACGTCGAAAACACGAAGGCTGGTTCGTGGCCCGCGCTCGAAGCGTGGTGGGAAGCGCAGCTCGGCGCGCTCGCCGGCGAATTGCACGCGGGCGTCGCAGATGTCGCGCCACGCGACGGGCCGAAGACGTGTCGCATCTGCGGATTGGGACCGTTATGCCGCGTCGGCGGCGTCGCACTGGATGTCGAGGACGCCGGCGATGAATGACGACCTCGCGGCGCGCGATGCTGCGAACCGGACCGCGGCGCTCGACGTCACCCGGTCGTTTCTCGTTCAGGCGCCCGCCGGCTCGGGCAAGACGGAGCTGCTGATCCAGCGCTATCTTGCGTTGCTCGCATACGTCGATCGGCCCGACCGCGTCGTGGCGATGACGTTCACGCGCAAGGCTGCGGCCGAGATGCGCGATCGCATCACCAGGGCGCTCGCCGACGCGGACGGCGATCAGCCGACTATCGATACGCTCGAGGCGCAGACCCGCGCACTCGCCCGCCGGGCAATCGAGCGTGACCATACGCTCGGATGGCATCTTGTCGACCATCCGTCGCAATTACGTATCTTTACGATCGACGCGTTTTGCGCGTCGATCGCCCGGCGCGCGCCGATCACGACGCGCTTCGGCGCGCCGCCGCGGATCGACGATGAGACCGTGTTGCTTCATCGCGAGGCGGCAACGAGCGCACTGGTCGCCGCAGATCCAGCCGACGTTCGTTGGCGTGCGCTCCTCGCTCACGTCGACAACGACACGTCGACCGTCGTCGACCTGCTGACCGAAATGCTCGCGAAGCGCGATCAATGGTTGAAGCATCTCGTCGGTCGCGACCCGATCGCGCTCCGCTCTACATCGGAAGCAACGCTCGTCATCGAGATCGAAAGCGAATTGGCGCGCATTCGTGAGCTTTTTCCTGCTGACCTCGAGCCCGAGCTCGCGTCGTTTTTGCGCGAAGCGGCAACGAACCTTGCCGCCGATTCCACGCACGCTGAACGTCGCCACTGGATGGAACGCTGCGCTGCGCGCGGCGGGCTTCCCGATGTGAGTGCCGGGGCGCTCGCCGATTGGCGAATGCTGGCCGGCTGGATGTTGACGGAAAAAGGGAAATGGCGCTTCGGCTTCGGCGCCCGCGAAGGCTTTCCGGCGAAGGGCAGCGGACTGGGCCGTCGCGATCGTGAGCAGTTCAAGTTGCGCA
>DASPYC010000513.1:0-4089 GCA_035636955.1 Casimicrobiaceae bacterium | reverse complement strand
GTGATTCGAGGGGAGCGTCAAGCATAGCTGCCGAGCGCTGCGCACGAACCGCGCAGTCGCCAACTATTAGAGGCGTTATACAAACCCTATTGACTTCGTATCTCTTTGGGAATAACTTGCATACAAATGCGGGCAGGTATGAGCCCGTGATGCATAAAGCCGAATACACAATACTCGGCGTATTAGGAGGGGTTCCGCAAATGCACTGTAATCGAGGCGACGCGTCCGCGTCCATCGCCGTGCCGCTGTTCACGCCGTCATCCGCCGCACCCCAACCCAATTCGTTGCCGCGTTGCTGATGTTCGATTGACGGATGCACCGGCGCCACGCCGCATTCACCAATGACCCAATAACGAATTTCCGCGGCCAATGGGGTACGCGGAAACGAACCGAAGCGGCGAGGGACCGCTTGCGGCGCAGCGCAGGAGGAGACCGCAATGTTGCCGAATTCAAGTTGTTGCCGATGGCTCCGTCGTACGAGCCAAGGATTTCTGCTGCAAGCCGATGCCGACCTGCTGATCACGGCGGCGCAAGCGAGCAACGTGCTGAATCCATGACGCGGCGTCTAATCATCATCACGCATTGCGAGAAACCATAACGACAGTGGCATCCGAAGACGTGACGGGGCGTTCGCTTCTCGCGGCGGCGGCCCGGCTCTTCTGCAATCGGTTGCGCGTCCGTTCGCTGGCGGGCGCGTTTCAACCGAGCAGCAAAATCGCAAGCTCTTAAAACAAGGCTGTCTTTTTTGATCTAGGAGGAAATTGCAATGTCTCGATCTTTGCTTCGGATCCCTCGCAAGGCCGCCCCGCTCGCATCGGCCATCGCAGCCGGTCTGCTGATGTCCGCATCCGCCGTCGATGGGCGAGTGACGCGAATCGTCATCGACACGACGGCCGATATCAACAATCAGCCGCTGTATCAGCAGCTCACCGGGCGCGCGTTCGGAGAGCTCGACCCGAACGATCCGCACAATACGATCATCACCGACATCGGACTCGCGCCGAAGAATGCCAACGGCAAGGTCGAGTACGTCGCGAGCTTCGTCCTGCGCAAGCTGAAGGACATGAGCCTTGCAAGCGGCGTAATGTGGCATGACGTGCCCAACCGAGGCGGCGATGTCGGCTTCGCGGCCGATTCGTTCGCCGCACACGATGTGCACCTGTTGAGCGGTTGGCAAGGTGACAACGCAGGCGGGACATCAGTCCCCGCGAATGCGACGTGCGTGCCCCCGTATGTCGCGCCGTGCGCTCAGCCGACGTTCCCGCACCATTACGTCGTGACGCCCGTGCTGCAGGGCGAGACCGGGAAAATACTCGGTCGCATCGTCAATCGCAGCGGCAACATAGCGCCGCTCAATGTGATGGGCAATCCGATTCCCTATTTCCCCGCCGATCTGGTCAACCACTCGGGCGATACGCTGACGATCCACACGCACGAAACGCTGAACGGCAACATCACGGAAGGCGGCACCGTGCCGGATGGCGATTGGAAATACTGCGCGGCCGGTGGAACGTTTGCGAGTCCTGGCACAGCCACTGCATTGCCGGTGAACGTGTGCATGAAGAACGGCTTCGACGCGACGAAGCTCTACCAACTGACTTACACCGCCAAGAATCCGTACGTGCTCGGCGCCGGCACGGCAGCATTTCGCGACGTGCAGTCGTTTTTCCGGTACGAATCGGCGGATAGCTTCGGTACGCCGAATCCTGTCGCCGGCAAGATCACCAAAGCCATCGTGCGCGGCTCGTCGCAGTCGGGCAACTTCACGCGGCATCTGATCTTCCTTGGCATGAACGAGGACGAGGCCGGAAGAATCGTTCACGAGGGCGCATGGCCGCTAATCGCGGGACGGCGCGTCTCGAACAATTCGCGTTGGGGCCAACCCGACGGCGTGCTCGAGCTTTATCAGATGGGAAGCGAGGGACCGCAGTGGTGGCATCAGTTCCCCGATCGCGCGCGCGACTTGCATCCGGGCGGTATCCTCGATCGCTGCGAGCTGACCAGTACCTGTCCGAAGATCATCGAGACGTTCGGCGGTTCCGAAGTATTCGCGCTGAAGATGACGTCCTCATGGGTCGGCACCGATCCCAAGAATGACATCCCGGTGCCGGACAACGTTCGGCGCTATTACTTGCCGAGCTCGACGCATGGCGGCAGCAATGGCGCAATGACGGAAACTCCATCGACGGCCGGAGCGAATTGTCCCGGCAACAACTGGGGCACGGGAACGATGCCGGTGAGTCCTGTTCCTTCGACCGAGCTTGTCAATCGGATGCGCGTTGCGCTACGCGAATGGGTGGTGAACGGAACCGAGCCTCCGCCCAGCGTGTGGCCGCAGATGCTGGGCCCCAAGAAAGAACGCACGCTGGTCGAGCCGACGATGGCCGCAATGGGATTCCCGCATGGAATTCCGGGCATTCCAGACTCCATCTTTGCGCCGGAGAACTTCGTGAATCCGGTGCTCGACTACGACTGGGGTCCCGAGTTCGACGAGTTCAACGCGACCGGCAATCCAACCAACATTCCGCCGCCGATCAAGAGCGTGATCAAGATGCTCGTGCCGAAGGTGGACTCGGACGGCAACGAGCTCGGTGGTGTGCCGACCGTACTGCGCGATGCACCGCTCGGCACGTATCTCGGCTGGAACATCACGTCGGCGGGCTTCCACGCGGGCCAAGTCTGCAACTACGTCGGTGGCCAGGTCCCTTTCGCCATCACGAAAGCCAAGAGGATTGCCAACAACGATCCGAGGCCGTCGCTGGAAGAGCGTTATGGCAGCCATGACGGATATGTCGCCGCAGTGAGAAAGGCGGCGGACAACGCAGCATGTCAGGGCTACCTGTTCGCGGGCGGTGGTAAGGACTCCACGGGAATCGGACCGAAATGCTCGACCGCGCTTCCGCCCGGCGTCGGCGACGATTGGGTTACGCAAGTCAATCGAGCGATCGCGAGCAACGTATGCAATCTGAAACCGGCCGACAACGGGAAGTGCGTCGAGCCGTGATCGGTCACTATTTGTAGCTTGCCGAGGGACCCGCTGGCGCCGTGGAGGGACGGCGCTGATGCGGAAAAGATGTAAATAGGAGGAGGAGGCAACATGGGACGAGCGGGAACCGGTGCACCGGTTCCCGCTCTACCCGTGAGCGCTTGAGCGCGCGAAGCTTGTGTTGTCGAGCCCCGCGAATTTTCGCTCGTCGTTGCAGAATCTTCTGCGCCGGCGAGCCCTTAACCGACCGCTATAATGTGAATTACAACGATCAATTTCCCGGATATCCGGCGACAGCCGACATGCGACCCAAAGCAGGAACGCGCTCGGAGCATGTACGCGACCTGATCGAAGAAGGCATCGCGACCGGCAGCTTTCCGCCGGGCATGCGCTTGGACGAGATGGAGCTTGCCGAGCGGTTCAACGTTTCGCGAACGCCGCTCCGCGAAGCCTTGTTTCAATTGGCATCGGCCGGCATCGTCGTCATGCAGCCGCGGCGCGGTACCGTCGTGGCTGAGGTTACCCCGCACCGGCTGGTCGAAATGTTCGAAGTGATGGGCGAGCTCGAGGCACTGTGCGCTCGCCTGTCGGCACGACGGATGTCAGCGCTGGATCATCAGCGACTGCTGGAAGCGCATCGCGCGTGCGAGCGTGCGGCGCAAGCGATGGATCCCGACGCGTATTACTATCAAAACGAGCAATTCCATCAGCAGATTTACGACGGCAGCCACAATGAGTTCCTGCGCGAGCAGGCCACCGGGCTGCACCGTCGCTTGCGCCCATATCGGCGCTTGCAGCTTCGTGTTCGCGATCGCTTACCGACGTCGTTTCACGAGCACGAAGGCATTGTTGAAGCGATCATCGCCGGCGACGCCGATTTGAGCGCGCAACGGATGCGCGAGCACGTCGTCGTGCAAGGACAGCGCTTCGCCGATCTGATCGCGTCGATCGCGGGCCTGCATCGCGAGTCGATGGCACAAGCGGCAAACGACGAAGCACAGCGCGCGACCTCTGGCGCTCCACCGGCGCGTACGCGCCGATTGTAAACGGCGGCAAAAGCGCAGAAGGGACTTCAACGGCCCTCGCTTCGCGAGGGTTGAACC
>DASPYC010000512.1:0-3538 GCA_035636955.1 Casimicrobiaceae bacterium | reverse complement strand
ATCATTTCGCTACTCACGCCATATGCCGCGTATTTGGTTGCCGAGCACGTGCACGCGTCGGGCGTTCTCGCCGTTGTCGCCGCCGGCCTGTACGCGGGATGGCACGACACCGATCACATGTCTCTCGCGACGCGGCGCCATGCCTGGGAAGTGTGGGCCATGGTGCTTTACCTGTTCAATGGTCTAGCGTTTATCCTGTTGGGCCTGCAGCTCAAAGATGTGGTCACGAATCTCGCGGCGCGTTCTTGGTCCGAGCTCGCGCTCTACGCGTTCGCGCTGTATCTGACGATTACCATCCTTCGTCTGCTCTGGGTTTATCCCGGTGCGTACCTGCCGTTGATCCTTTCGCGGCGGATACGTGAACGCGAGGGGTGGCACAATCCCCGCGCAATTTTTCTCGTCGGGTGGTCGGGCCTGCGCGGGTCGGTGACGCTCGCCGCGGCGTTGTCGCTGCCCTTTGCACTGCCGAACGGCGAGGCATTTCCCGAGCGCGATTTGATTTTGTTCCTGGCGGCGGCAGCGATCGTGCTTACATTGCTGATCAATGGCCTGACGTTGCCGTTCGTCATCCGCCTGTTGAAGCTGCGCGCGGATGGGGGCGCCGAACGCGAAGAGCGCGCGGCGCGGTTGTCGGTCTCGCAAGCGGCATCCAAGGCGGTGCGAAGCGCGTTACCCGCATTGAAGCGAGCCGAAGAGATCGCCTTCGCGCAACGGCTGATCGCCGATTACGAAACGCGGATGCATCGCCACGCGGCGAATGGATCGCGCCGCATCGAGCTCGAAACGCTCGCCGGGACGGAGAAACGCCTGCGCCTCGCAGCGCTCGATGCCGAGCGCGCGGAGCTGCTGGCGCTGCGCGACTCGGAGGTAATCAACGAGCACACGCTGCGCGCGATCGAAGCCGAGATCGATCATGCGGAAATGCTGATCGTCGGCGTACCGCGCGTCGGACATGGTTGATTCCGCGCCGCTCGGGCTGCTCGGCGGTACGTTCGACCCCGTCCACTACGGACATCTGTATCTTGCCGACGATGTCCGAGCCGCGCTCGCGTTGCCCGAAGTGCGCCTGATTCCTGCCGGCGACCCGCCGCATCGTTCGGCGCCTCATGCATCGGCGTCGGATCGGTTCGCGATGCTCGACCTTGCGTGTGTGGAATTCCCCGGTCTGATCGTCGATGCGCGCGAGATCGATCGGAGCGGCAAAAGTTACACTGTCCTCACGCTCGAGGAGCTCCGCGCCGAAGATTCGCGTCGTCCGCTGCTATGGATTATCGGTGCCGACGCGCTCCTCGGACTTCCCGGATGGCATCGCTGGCGCGAGCTTTTCGATCTCGCCCACCTCGTCGTCGCGGAACGCCCCGGCGTATCCCTCGATCCCGCGCTGCCCGCAGCGCTTGTGCCGGAATGGAAAGCACGGCTCATTTCCGATCCTGCGCTCTTGCACCGGCGGCCGTACGGCGCCATTTATCGACAGCGCGTCACTCCACAATCAATTTCTGCCAGCGCGATTCGCGCTGCAATCGCGCGTGGAGCGGACGGCGTGGCTGCCGCGCGGGGTTTGCTCCCCGACAGCGTTTTGGCCTATATTGACCGCTACGGGCTCTATCGAGTCCACTCCATCACTTAGGATGCGCCTCAATCAACTGCAACACTCTGCTGTCACCGCTCTCGAAGACATCAAAGCTCGCGACATCACCATTCTCGATGTCCGCAAGCTCACCAGCCTCTACGACACGTTGATCATTGCCAGCGCCGACTCCGCGCGGCAAGTCAAGGCACTCGCGCAGCACGTTCGCGACAAGCTCAAAGAAAGTGGCGCCACGATCATCGGTGTCGAGGGCGAAGAAAGCGGCGAATGGGTTTTGATCGACGCCGGCGACATCGTCGTCCATGTCATGCAACCGTCCGTACGCGCGTACTACAACCTCGAGGAACTGTGGGCGCCGCCTGCGCGCCGCGCGAAGACCGCGCGGGCCGCCGCGTGAACCGTCCCTGCGCACATGCGCCTTAGCATCGTTGCGCTCGGGCAACGAATGCCGGCATGGATTGATGCGGGCTTCGACGAATATGCGAAGCGGATGCCGCGCGAGTACGGCCTCGAGCTCGTCGAGATCAAGCCCGAGCCGCGCGATCGCGGCAAGAGCGTCGAGCAAATGCTCTCGGCAGAAACGGTGCGCATACGCGCGGCGTGTGCAGATGATCGCATCGTCGCGCTCGACGAACGCGGAAAGCCTTGGACTACGCGCGATGTCGCGAGCAAGTTGGAGCAATGGCGCGCCGATAACGCAAGCGTGGCGTTCGTGATCGGCAGCGCCGACGGCCTGGATGAGCCGTTCAAGAGGTCCGCCGCGGATCGACTCGCGGTCTCCGCGATGACGCTGCCCCACGGTCTCGTTCGCGTCATCCTGGCCGAGCAGCTGTATCGAGCGGCGAGCGTGGTCGCCGGACACCCGTATCATCGCGACTGACAAAAACTCTGTTTCGAGGGACCCATGACCACGCCCCATATCCATCTCGCGTCGAAGAGTCCGCGTCGACAGGAGCTGTTGCGCCAACTCGGGATCGATTTCGATCTGCTGAAGCTGCGCGAAGCAGCCGGCCGGGAACGTGATGTGATCGAAGGCGCGCGCGACGCGGAGCCCCCGCTCCATTACGTTGAACGGATGGCGCGAACGAAGGTCGCCGCCGGCTGGCAGCGCATGCGCCAACGCTTGCTGCCCGAATGGCCCGTGCTGTCGGCCGACACGGAGGTCGTGTTGGATGGCGTCATCTTCGGTAAGCCCGCCGACGCCGCCGATGCCGCCCGCATGCTGAAAGTGCTGTCGGGCCAAACGCATCAGGTGATGACCGCGGTCGCCCTGCGTCTCGGCGAGCGCACCGAGGTCGAAGTTTCGATATCGAACGTCGCTTTCCGCTCGCTCGCGGCGCAGGAAATTGAGCACTACGTCGCCACGGGTGAACCGGCCGACAAAGCCGGCGCCTATGCGATCCAGGGCAAGGCCGCGGCATTCATAACGCGAATCGATGGAAGCTTCTCGGGCGTCGTCGGGCTGCCGCTCGCCGAAACGGCGGAGCTTCTCGCGCGCCTCGGCATGCCCGTGCTATAACGGCAGCCCTCCTCCAACGACAAATGACCGTGCGACGGTCGATAATCGCGCCGGACGCGATTCTCTGGGCTGGCAATCGGCCGGCGATGCCGCATCCGATGACGCACGAGATCCTGATCAACGTAACGCCGCAGGAAACCCGCGTAGCGATGCTCGAGCAAGCCGTTGTGCAGGAGCTGCACATCGAGCGGCAAAGCGCGCGCGGCCTGGTCGGCAATATCTATCTCGGTCGCGTCGCGCGCGTGCTGCCCGGCATGCAAAGCGCCTTCGTGGAGATCGGTCTCGACCGCGCTGCGTTCCTCCACATCGCCGATATCTGGGAGCATCGCCAGAACGGCGGCGAGCATCGGCCGATTGAGAAGATTCTCCACGAGGGGCAAACGCTGCTGGTGCAGGTGATCAAGGATCCGATCGGCACCAAAGGCGCGCGG
>DASPYC010000511.1:0-6058 GCA_035636955.1 Casimicrobiaceae bacterium | reverse complement strand
AGGAAGAGCGCAAGCGCGGCGCAACACATGACGAGCAGTCCCTGCGCCAGGCGCTCCTGCCAATGATGAACGCGCCGAATCGCCGGCAGCAGCGGCGGCAACGTGGTGGCGGCAGTCGCCATGCTTGACGACGATCAGCCCAGGATACGCAGCGCCGCAGGCGGAAGACAGACCGACACCGCCGCTCCCGGACGCAGCTGCGCTTGCGCGACGGTGTGGCGCGGCACGTTGAGGACCAATGGCGGTGCGCCCAGCGTATCGAGCGCGACACCGACCATGCAAAACGCACCGAGGAACTCGATCTTGGCAACCGTCGCCGGCAGCGTGTTCGTCGCCGCCGCGCCATTCATCGACAACGCGATATCTTCCGGTCGCAAATACAGCTTCACCGAAGTGCCTGAGATCAGATCCCCGCGATTTAGCACGAGCGACATCGTTCCGACCCGGCAGACGCCGCCGTCCTCGACAACCGCCGGCAGCACATTGACTTTGCCGACAAAATCCGCGGCAAAGGGTGTGGCAGGCGTTTCATAAATTTCGCGTGGCGTGCCGATCTGCTCGATGCTTCCATGATTCATGACGACGATTCGGTCGGCCATCGACAATGCTTCTTCCTGGTCGTGCGTCACCATGATCGTCGTCACACCAAGCCGCTGTTGCAGCGCTCGGATTTCACCGCGCAGCCGCACACGCTCGATCGCGTCGAGCGCTGACAGCGGCTCGTCGAGCAACAGCAAGCCCGGCGCCGGTGCCAGCGCACGGGCGAGCGCGATCCGTTGCTGCTGCCCGCCGGAAAGCTGGCCCGGATATTTCAAACCGGCATCGGGCAGACCGACGAGCGTCAAAAGCTCGCGCACCCGGCCTTTGATCGACTCGCGGCGGTCGCGCCGGTTGACGAGCCCGTAGGCGACGTTGCTTTCGATCGTCAGATTCGGAAACAACGCATAAGACTGGAACACGATGCCGTAATCGCGATCGACGGCAGGTAGACGCGAAATATCGCGCCCGTCCTGGATGATCGTGCCGGTATCTTGCGTTTCCAGCCCCGCAACGATCCGCAGCAGCGTCGTCTTGCCGCAGCCCGACGGCCCCAGGAACACCATGAGCTCGCCGCGCGCGACATCGAGCACAATGCCCTTCAAAGCCTCGAAGCGGCCGAAGGTTTTGCGAATGCCGTTGAGCTGCAGGTACGGTGTCACGCGGCCCGGCACCTTACCTGTGGCTATTTCGGTTCTGACTTGCCGTCGTAGCGTTTGAGCCACTCCGCCAGAATCTTGTCGCGGTTCTTCGCCGACCACGCGAAGTCGTTTTTGATCAGCCGTTGCTCATAGTCGACCGGCACGAAATCGAGGGGTTTCGCCATTCCCGGCATCGCCAGCACGGCAAAGTTCTTCGCGAAGAGCGTCATCGCGTCGGGCGTTGCGAGCCAATCCATCATCGCGCGTGCCGACTCGACCTTCTTCGTGGTCTTCATGATGCCGCTGGCCTCGAGATCCCATCCCAAACCTTCGGTCGGGAAGATGATGTCGATCGGCGCGCCCGATTTCTTCGTCGTGACGGCGCGATATTCGAACGAGACGCCGATCGGGAATTCGCCCGCGCCGGCTTGGCGGCAGGGCTTGCTGCCCGAATGCGTGTACTGCGCGATGTTGTCGTGGAGCCCGTCCATGAATTTCCACGCTTTCGCGTCGCCCCACATCTGAATCCATCCCGCGACGTCCAGATATCCCGTACCCGATGACGCCGGATTGGGCATCACGACCTTGCCCTTATAAACGGGTTTCGTCAGGTCTTCCCACGTCGCTGGCTTGGGCAGATTGAGCTTGGTCGCTTCAACGGTGTTGAAGCAGATCGCTGCGCCGTAGACGTCCATGCCGACCCAATCGGGCGGATTCTTCGAGTCGCGATACTGCGCGGAAATCTTGTCGAGGCCCTTCGGCGCGTACGGCTGCAGCATGCCCTCATTCGCAAACACCGCAAGACTCGACGCCGACACGCCAACAACGAGGTCGGCCTGCGGATTGGCTTTTTCCGCGAGTAGCTTGGCGGTGATCACACCGGTTGAATCGCGCACCCACTTGACGTCGATGTTCGGATTCGCCTTCTTGAACGCCTCTTCGTACGCCTTGATCTGATCGGTTTCGAGCGCCGTATAAACGAGCAGCTCGGTCTTCTGTGCCGCCACCGGCAGCGCGAAAAGCGCGAGCGCATATCCCGTCACGACACTCTTCCAATTCCATCCCCGTTGCGATTCCATGATCCCAAGCTCCCTATGGTTGACCTCGGTGCGAAACCGGCGCCTGCGCGCGTCCAGCATCGTACGCGAAATCATTGCCGATCAGCGTGACGCCGCGATGACGTTTCGTCATGCAGATTGTTGACAATCTACACCCTGGAGAGTCTAATCGCAATGTGTTGAAACCGTCGTCTCGAGCCCCCGCGAAATCCACGCCGACGCCGGCGCCAGCTTGGAAAGCGCCCGCTCGGTCGCCTTCCGCGAAAGCGGTCGCGCCCAATGGCCACGGCGCCGATACGATTCGCGTGCTGCAGTCGAATTCGCTGCCCATGCTGGTCCAGCGCGAGCTCGAGCGGATGATTCTCGCTGGCGATCTTCCAGCGGGCGCCAAGCTCAACGAAGCGACGATCGCCGACTTGCTCGGCGTTTCTCGCGGCCCTGTGCGCGAGGCGTTCCGTGCGTTGGAAGAGTCCGGTCTCGTGCGGCTCGAAAAGAATCGCGGCGTGTTCGTGCGTCAGATCGACGTCAAGGAAGCCGACGAAATTTACGAATTGCGTGCAGTGCTCGACGAATTCGTCGGCCGTCGCGCGACGCAGACGGCGAAGGACAGCGACATTCGCGATCTCCGTGTGCTGGTCGAACGGATGGACAAAGCCGCGGCAAAGAACGACCTCGATGCCTACCATCAGGTCAATCTTGCGTTTCACGATCGGTTGGTCCAACTGACGGGCAATGCCAAGCTGGTTTTCACATACCGTCGTCTCGTCAACGAATTGCACCTTTATCGGCGGACAGCGCTTGCTCAAGCAGGCGCGGTTCCACTGTCTTCGCATCAGCATCGCGACATCGTGGAAAAAATCGCCGCGCGTCAAGCCGTCGCCGCCGGGCGCGCGCTTTATGAGCATGTGATCGGCAGCCGCGAACGAATGCACCAGGCCGCCCGCTCCGGATCGACTAAGTCCGTCGCCAAGAAGGGAAGGTGAATGCGGTGACGCCCAAGTTCGTCACCGTCAATGGCCGCGCTTATCGTTGGCCCGAGCGCCCGCTCGTTGTTGTCTGCGTCGACGGCTGCGAGCCCGACTATGTCAACCAGGCGATCGAAGCGGGCTTTGCGCCTTGGATCGCCTCGCTCAATGGCAGCGGCACATGCCTCACAGCCGACTGCGTCGTCCCGTCGTTCACCAATCCCAACAATCTTTCGATCGTGACCGGCGTGCCGCCTTCGGTCCACGGCATCTGCGGCAATTACTTCTGGGACGCCGAGGCCGGCGCCGAAGTGATGATGAACGACGCCAAATATCTGCGCACCGGCACAATACTTGCCGCCTTCGCCAATGCCGGCGCGAAGGTCGCAGTGGTCACGGCCAAGGACAAGCTTCGCGGATTGCTCGGACACCGTCTCAAGGGCATTTGTTTTTCGGCTGAAAAGGCCGATCAAGTGACGCTCGCGGAAAACGGCATTGCCGACGCCTTGGGATTGGCGGGAATGGCGCTGCCGTCCGTGTACAGCGCCGCGCTGTCCGAGTTCGTGTTCAGCGCCGGCGTCGCGCTGCTCGAGCGCGAACGGCCCGATATCATGTACCTGTCGACGACCGATTATGTGCAGCACAAGCACGCGCCGGGAACGCCGGCGGCCAACGCTTTCACGGGCATGCTCGACGCGTGCCTGCGCCGCCTCGATATGCTCGGCGCCACCGTCGTCTTCACCGCCGATCACGGCATGAATGCGAAGACCGACGCGCTTGGCCGTCCCAACATCGTGTTCCTGCAGGACGCGTTGGATGCGTTGTACGGCGCCGGCGCGGCGCGCGTGATTCTGCCGATTACCGATCCCTATGTCGTTCATCACGGCGCCCTGGGGTCGTACGCCACCGTGTATCTGTCGATGCCCGCGATGCGCGACGATGCTCTGCGGCGCATCGCCGCGATCGCCGGCATCGATCTCGTGCTGACGCGCACCGAAGCCTGTGCGCGCTTCGAGCTGCCCGAAGATCGCGTGGGCGATCTGGTGATCTTGGCGGAACGCCTGACGGTCATCGGCACGTCGCGTCATCGGCACGATCTAACGGGCCTTACCGCGCCTTTGCGGTCGCACGGCGGCGTCTCCGAGCAGCGAGTGCCGTTGCTTGCCAACCGCCCCGCGGATGCGTTGCCGTCTCGGCGCTGGCGCAATTTCGACGCGTTCGATCTCGCGCTCAATCATTTGCGATGAGCAGAATAGCTGAAGCGCTCGATATCGACGCCGCTCAAGTGAGACGCGAGGCGTTGCGCATTGCCGGCGAACGCGTCGAGCGCCCGCGCACGATCGCCGTCCACAATCCTTACACCGGCGCGCTCGTCGGCACGGTACCGAAGGCGACGGTCGACGACGTGCGGCGTGCGCTCTCGATCGCCAAGTCCTATCGGGCCAAGCTCACGCGCTACGAGCGCTCCGATATCTGCCATCGCGCCGCCGCGATCATCCGCTCGCGCACCGCCGAAATCTCCGATTTGATCACGTCGGAATGCGGCATCTGCAAGAAGGATTCGCTCTACGAAGTGGGCCGCGCGTCCGACGTGTTCACGTTCGCCGGCAACGCCGCGCTGAACGACGACGGCCAGATCTTTTCCTGCGACCTGACGCCGCACGGCAAATCGCGCAAAGTCTATACGCTGCGGGAGCCGCTGCAAGGCGTGATCGCGGCGATCACGCCGTTCAATCATCCGCTCAATCAAGTCGCGCACAAAATTGCACCGTCGATCGCGACGAACAATCGGATGGTGTTGAAACCGACGGAGAAGACGCCGCTGACTGCGCTGTTGCTCGCCGACATCCTGTACGAAGCCGGATTGCCGCCGGAAATGCTTTCGGTCGTAACAGGCGATCCCGCGGAGATCGCCGACGAAATGCTGACCAATGCGGACGTCGATCTCGTGACGTTCACCGGCGGTATCGCCATCGGCAAGTCCATCGCCGCGAAAGCCGTCTACAAGCGGCAGGTGCTCGAGCTCGGCGGTAACGATCCGCTGATCGTCATGGAAGACGCGGATCTCGAAGAGGCCGCGACGCTTGCGGCCGCCGGGTCGTACAAGAACTCCGGCCAACGCTGCACCGCGATCAAGCGCATGCTGGTTCACGAAAAGGTCGCCGATGCATTCGTCGAGCGCCTGGTCGCCAAAACGCGCGCATGGACATACGGCGACCCGATGGATCCGAACGTCGACACGGGAACGGTCATCGACGCTTCTGCGGCGCAACATTTCGAAGCGCGCGTCAACGATGCTGTGGCGGCTGGTGCGAAGCTTCTCGTCGGCAATGTGCGTCGCGGCGCACTGTATTCGCCGACGGTGCTCGACCACGTCGATCCTGCGATGAGCGTCGTACGCACGGAGACTTTCGGTCCCGTGTCCCCGGTCATCCGCTTCAAGACGATCGACGACGCGATTCGCATCGCGAACGGAACCGCGTACGGTCTGTCATCCTCTGTGTGCACGAACCGTTTGGACTACATCACCCGATTCATTACCGAATTGAATGTCGGCTCGGTCAACGTCCGCGAAGTGCCCGGATATCGCCTCGAGTTGACGCCGTTCGGCGGCATCAAGGATTCCGGATTAGGCTACAAGGAAGGCGTGCAAGAGGCGATGAAAAGCTTTACCAACGTAAAGACGTATTCGCTCCCATGGTGATCCGGACGCTCCTAGGGCCTGTTAACGCTATGGGCGCGAACGCGAACGGGTGGCATGGGGCGCCAATCAAGGCGGCCGACGAAGCGAAGACCGGGCGTCTTCGCGAGGAGAACAACGCAGAGTGGCGCCCCATGCCACTCGTTCCCATCGGGT
>DASPYC010000510.1:0-1829 GCA_035636955.1 Casimicrobiaceae bacterium | reverse complement strand
GTGCTGCGGTGCCTTGGCGAGCGCCCATCGATGATGGTTATCGCGACGGCTAAGGAGTGCCACCACGAACCCGGCGTCAACGATGACGCTTGCGGCCATAGCCAGTGGACCGCAAGTAGTGCTTCTTTTGCGCGCTCAAGTCCGCCGGTAATCTGTCCACCGACCCGATAAGATCTGCGATGGAGGCGAGCGCGGCCGGCTGGCGCCATTCCGACCCGATCGCGAGCTGCAGCCGCTCGCGGATGACGTCCGACTTCGAGATTTTGCGTCCACGCGATTCCGCCTCGATGTCTGCAGCGAGTGGCTCGGGCAAACGTACGGTGAGGGTCTTCATCGAATGGATTGTATTACGGCCGTGTCAGGTACGCAATACAACGCGCTAGGTACGCTGGGTGCTTCGCGCCAGCAAGAATTCCTAACTGCCGCGCCCGCGTTGCAGGATCGCCAACGCTTCGTTGACGAGATCACTGTGGTTTTCCGGTATTTGTCCGGTAGGTGTCATCTGATCGACGACTTGCGGCAGCATTTGCGCAACGCCATCCGGCGCCTGGTCGGGCGAAATTCCGAGTTGCTGCGCGATTTGCCCGAGCTGGCCCTGACCGAAGACCTGCTGAACGATACGCGGATCAATCGGCAGATTCGCGCCGGTGCCGATCCACGATTGCGCCTGCTGGCCGTAACCGGCTTGCTGGAGTTTCGCGAGAATGCCTTGAAGCCCACCGTTCTGCTGCAACAGTTGCAGCGCCATCAGCAGCAATGGATTTTGTCCTTGCGTGCGCGAGCCGCCCAATGTGCCGCCGGTCGCGTTGTCGAACTGGCCGCTCATCGGACCGCCTGCGTTGCCGCCCAATACGCCGCCAAGTATTGCGTCGAGAATTTCCATGATCCCTCCTGCAGGTGTGAGGGACGAAGTGTACGCTGCGATGGCGGAAATGCCAGACGCAGTTCGATTCCAACACGTCAAAGCGTCATCACCTCCGCATGTCGCGTCATCTTCGAGGGTTCGTTCGACGTCATTGTCGGTGGCAAATCCAGCTCGGCGCTTCGCGTGAAGCGAAGATGCGTGATGTCGTTGGGGAAAAACATTCCCCATGTCCATTCGACAAAGATTCGCAGCTTGCGGCGCAGTGTCGGCATCCGCGACAGGTAATAGGCGCGCCATAAGAGCCACGCCGGGAATCCGGAAAATTGCAAACCGAATAGGTCGGCGACGCCTTTGCGGTGGCCGATCGCTGCCATCGAGCCGCGCGAGCGATGGCTGAATGTGCGCGTCGGCTCGCCGTTGATTGTGGCGAGCAGGTTGGCCGCGAGCGAGCGGGCTTGGGCGACGGCGAATTGTGCAGTGGGCGGCGCGATCGCACCGTCGCGCGCGTTGCGAACGAGTGCGCAATCGCCGATGGCCCACAAACCGGCGAAATCCTTCACGCCGAGGTCCGCATTGACGACGATGCGGCCGCGCTCGACCGTCAGCAGCGTGCGCTCGACCAGCGGATTGGGTCTTGTGCCGATCGTGCACAACACCGTTGCGGCACTCAGGAAATCGTTATCCGAAAGCAGCACGCCTTTTTCGCAGACAGCGCTTGCGCGAGTTCCGATTCGGACAGCGACGCCACGCGCTACGAACGACTTGTGCGCGGCGTGCCCGAGCTTCTCGGAAAGCTCCGGCAACAGACGCGGCAGGTCCTGCAATAGCGTGACCTTGAGCTCGTCCCCGTTGACACGCGGATAGTAGCGGCGAATGCTCTTCAGGCAGTCGACCAACTCGCCCGCCGTCTCGACGCCGGAAAATCCGCCGCCGATCACGATGAAATGGCCGAGACGTCGCCGCG
>DASPYC010000509.1:0-4158 GCA_035636955.1 Casimicrobiaceae bacterium | reverse complement strand
TGTCGAGACCGAAGTGGTCGTCGTTCAACACGTCGCGTGCACGTGCGATATCGATGTGATCCTCGGTCGACTTCGACCACGGTACTTCCGTCAACCACTCGAGGTACGTGCGGAGCATCGGATACTCGCCGCTCCCCTCTTGCATCCGCTCGAGACGCCGCAGCTCCTTGCGCGCATGCTGGTCGACCTCCTCGGGCATCTTGGCGTCGTCGATCGCCTTCGCGAGCTCGGCAACCTCGCTGCCGCCTTCTGCGCCGTCGCCTAATTGCTCGTGGATCGTCTTGAGTTGTTCGCGCAATAGCATGTCGCGTTGCGATTTCGAGAGGCGCTCCTGCGTCTGGTCGCTGATTTCGCGTGATAGGCGCAGCACCTCAAGGCGACTCAACAGATGGCTCAAGATCATGTCGAGCCGCCGCTGCGAATCGGCGGTCTCGAGAACGCTTTGTTTTTCCTCCGGCTGAATGTCCATCAAACCGGCGATGAAATCGGCGAGCACGCCCGGCAGCTTGATGTCCTGCACCGCGACCGCGAGCTCGGCCGGCGCTTGCGGAATGAGCTCCAGCGCCTCGACGGCGCGCTCCTTCACCTGAATCATCCGCGCTTCGATCTCGGGCGTGAGTGCGTCCGTTTCGTGCGCGAGCTCGACACGCGCGACCGGGAACGGATAGCCGTCCAAAAACTTGACGATGCGAAAGCGCTGTTGTCCTTGGCATACGAGATGATGCGTGCCATCGGGGGTCGTCAGGTAACGCACGATCGCGTCAGCCGTCCCCACTTCATGCAGATCAGCGGGCGTCGGATTTTCCGTTGCAGCATTACGCTGCAAGACGATGCCGATGCGCCGCTTGCTGCGTACGGCTTCCTGGACGGCGGCAACCGAGGCGTCGCGGCCGACGTTGATCGGCATCACCAATCCGGGAAACAGCACCAGGTTCCGCGTCGGAAGGATGATCAGCGCATCGTCCGGGATCGGCGCAAAGGCGCTTTCCTTTTCGCGCCGCGTTTCGTCGGCCGTCGCGTTAGAGCCGGCGGTCGTTGCCTGTTCCATCTTCATTTTCAAAATCTCGTGTCCCATTCAGATTTTGCGCAAGACGAGCCGCAGGCAACCCTGCTCGAGCGCACGTTCTTCAATTTCGAAACGACCCGGCGGCAAGTTGATGCGCCGCTCAAATCGGCCGTACGGAATCTCCAGCCTGTGGATCAGCGCGTCGACCGGCAGGTGGACTGGCCGTTCGCCGACGACCGATAACGCGGAATCGCCGACGACGATCTCGAGCTGATCGGGGACGATGCCGGGCAACGCGACGATGATGACGAGCCGTCGCTCGGTCTCCATGACATCGATCGGCGGCTCCCATGACGGCCCCTTCGAGCGGTCGGCGCCGAGCCGAAAAAAATGCCGCTGCAGGCGATCGGCCCGCTCGAGCAGGTCAAATGCCTGCTCCCACATCCAGATACCTTGGTCACGACGTTGCATGGGGCGCATCTCCGGAAGCAATTGCCGGGACGCTCTGGGGTGGAGCGTCAAGTCCCGAAAATTACAGGTTAAGATGGGGCCGTTGGCGAAAGGTGCAATCCTACCCGCCCGCGTTCCTCAAACGCCATCCGAGGCCCGATGAAAATCCTTTTTCGCCGCGGGTTGACCAATGGGATGCTGTTCGTCGCTGCGGCGGTCCTGATCTTCGAGGAATGGCTCTGGGATCAGAGCAAAACGCTGTTCGCGCGCCTGGCGCGCTTGCCGGTGATGTACTCGCTGGAAACGTGGATTCGGCAGCTGCCTCCGTATCCGGCGCTGGCACTATTCATGTTGCCGATCCTGGTGATCTATCCGTTGAAGGTGCTGGCGTTGTTCGCGCTGGGACGCGGGTATGTCACGAGCGGCATTGCGGCGTTCGTGATGGCCAAGCTCGTCGCGACCGCCGTCTTCGCGCGCCTCTATCAGCTCACCGAACCGGCGCTTCTGCAGCTCTCTTGGGTCCGGCACGGGCGTGACCGGTTCCTGGCGGTGCGAGCCTATATTCATCAATGGCTCGACGCCCATCCGTTCTTTCGCGAAGCAAAGGCACGTATCCGCGCGAAGACGGAGTGGCTCGCGCGGCGCTATCGTGTTGCGTATCGTCTGCAGCAGCGCCGGCCGAGCTCGCCCAAACGTTAGGTGCGCCGTGAAACGCGCCGACGCGCCGTTGCGCTTTGGCGATCCGTCCATATCTGCCAAAATAAGTTGTCGCATGCTTTATGACTTTTGCAGATGAGCTCGTTCGCCGCCTTTCATCCTGCCGTAGACGCCTGGTTCCAGAAGAATTTTTCTTCGCCGACCGAGCCGCAGTCCCGCGCGTGGCCGTTGATTCAATCCGGTCAAAACGTGCTGATCGCCGCGCCGACCGGCTCCGGCAAAACGCTCGCGGCTTTCCTCGCGGCAATCGACGACCTCGTGCGCCGCGGCGTGGAAAGTCCACTCGCCGATGAGACCTTCGTCGTTTACATTTCGCCGCTCAAGGCGCTTTCGAACGACGTTCAGAAGAATCTCGCCGCGCCGCTTGCGGGCGTGCGGACCGAGCTTGCCGCGCTCGGGTTTGCCGACGTCGACATCCGGACGCTGGTGCGCACCGGGGATACACCACAGGCCGAGCGTGCCGGCATGCGCCGACGCCCGCCGCATATCGTCGTCACGACGCCCGAGTCGCTTTATGTACTACTGGGATCGGAATCCGGACGCCAGATGCTGTCGACGACACGCACGGTGATTGTCGACGAAATTCATGCGCTCGCCGCGAACAAGCGCGGCAGCCATCTGGCGCTGTCGCTGGAGCGGCTCGCTGCATTGACGGCGCAACCGCCGGTGCGAATCGGTCTGTCGGCGACGCAAAAGCCGATCGAGGAGATGGCGCGGTTTTTGGTTGGAGGGGGCGGGCGTTGCGAAATCGTCGACACGGGCCACGTCCGACCGCGCGATCTCGAGATCGAAGTGCCGTCATCGCCGCTTTCCGCCGTCATGTCGCACGAGGTTTGGCAGCAGGTCTACGCGCGCTTGGCGGAGCTCGCGCAAGGGCATCGCACGACGCTCATTTTCGTGAACACGCGGCGAATGGCCGAACGCGCCGCGCGACATCTGTCCGACCTGATCGGCGCAGAGCAGGTGATGTCGCATCACGGCAGCATGGCGAAGGAGCTTCGTCTCAAAGCGGAACAGCGGCTCAAAAGCGGCGACCTGAAAGTGCTCGTGGCTACCGCATCGCTCGAGCTCGGCATCGACATCGGCGACGTCGAGCTCGTCTGTCAATTGGGCTCGTCACGTTCGATCGCGACCTTCCTGCAGCGCGCCGGCCGTGCAAGCCATCAAGTCGGCGGCGTACCGAAGGCGCGCATCTTTCCACTGTCGCGCGACGAGCTCGTGGAATGCGCGGCGCTGCTCGATGCGATTCGCCGGGGCGAGCTCGATCGGCTCTCGATTCCGGCGAAGCCGCTCGATGTACTTGCGCAGCAGATCGTCGCAGAAGTCGCTGCCTGCGAATGGTCCGAGGCCGAGCTGTTCGAACGAATCAAACGCGCGTATCCGTACGCGCAGTTGTCGCCCGAAGAGTATCGCGACGTCGTCGCGATGCTGGCCGGCGGTTTCACCACGCGGCGCGGCCATCGCGGCGCGTATCTGCATCGCGACGCGGTCAACGGAATGTTGCGGGGCCGGCGCGGCGCGCGTTTGACCGCGATAACGTCCGGAGGCGCGATTCCCGATACCGCCGACTACGACGTCGTGCTGGAACCGGTGGGCCAGCAAGTCGGAACGGTGCATGAAGACTGGGCTGTCGAAAGTCTCGCCGGCGACATTTTTCAATTGGGCAACACGTCGTACCGGATCTTGCGTGTCGAAGCGGGCCGCGTTCGCGTCGAGGATGCGCACGGCCAACCGCCGACGATCCCGTTCTGGTTGGGCGAAGCGCCCGCGCGCAGTACCGAATTGTCGCAAGCGGTGTCGCGGCTCCGCGAAGAATTCGCGGCGCAACCCGACGCGTCGTCGGCGCGCACGAACGTCATCGAACCGATCGGCATCTCGCCGGCTGCGGCCGAGCAAGTTGTCGATTATCTGGCGTCGGCGCGCGCGGCGCTCAGCATATTGCCGACGCAGAAGACGATCGTGCTCGAGCGTTTCTTCGACGAGTC
>DASPYC010000508.1:0-3790 GCA_035636955.1 Casimicrobiaceae bacterium | reverse complement strand
CGACCGGTCGACGGGTTCTTCGAAATACATCAGCCTGACGATGCGTAGATAGTAGAACGCACCGATGAGCGACGTGATGACCGCGGCGACCGCCAGCCACACGAAGCCGGCATTGATCGCCGCCTCGATGACAGTGAACTTCGCGTAAAAGCCGACGGTGGGCGGGATGCCGGCGAGCGAAAACATGACGAGCAGCATGATGAACGCCCACCACGGCGAACGCTGGTTGAGCCCCTTGAAGTCGTCAAGGCGGTCGGCCTCGAATCCAACCCGCGACAAAACCATGATCATGCCGAACGACACGAGGCTCGTCAGTACATACGCCACCGTGTAGAACATCGCCGCCGAATATCCGTTCAGATCGGCGGCGAGGAAACCCATCAGCATGAAACCCATATGCGCGATCGTCGAATAGGCGAGCATCCGCTTGATGCTCGACTGCGCGATCGCGACGACATTGCCGAGCACCATCGACAACAGCGACAGGATAATCAGCATGCCCTGCCAGTCGATCGCCAGTCCTTGCAGCGCGCCGGATAAGAGGCGCAAGGTGAGCGCGAAGCCGGCGAACTCGGGTGCCGTGCCAATCAAAAGCGTGACGGCCGTCGGCGCACCGTCGTAGACGTCCGGGATCCACATGTGATACGGCACCACGCCAAGCTTGAACGCGACGCCCGACACAACGAATACGAGCCCGAAGGTCAAGAGCAGCGAATTGCCTTGCTTCGCGAGGATCGAGCGCGCGACGAGGTCGATGTCGAGCGTTCCGGTCGCGCCGTAGATCATCGACATGCCGTAGAGCAATACGCCCGAAGCGAGCGCCCCGAGCACGAAATACTTCATCGATGCTTCCGCCGGACCGGACCGTTCCCGCTCGAGCGCGACCAGCGCGTACAACGAAAGCGACATCAGCTCGACACCGAGGTAGAGCGTGAGGAAGCTGTTGCCCGAGATGATGACCTGGATGCCGAGCAGGACGAACAGGGTCAACACGAATGTTTCGCCGCGGAACAGGCCCCGTGCTAGCAGATAGCCGCGGGAGTAGAACAGCATCAGCGAAACGGCGACGAAGCTCGTCATTCGCAGGAAGTCGGCGAGCATATCGTCGACGACCATGTTATGAAATGCCTTGACGATATCGAGCTTCATCGTCTCCAACGTGACGCAGGCCGCAATCAGCAGCGCGAGCTGCGTCAGCCAATACGTGATGTGCCGCCGTTCGTCATCGATGAAGAGATCGACGATGAGAATGAGCGCGGCCGACGTCAGAATGACGACCTCCGGCAATACGGCGAGCAGGTTCTGGGCGAACGGCATTAGGGAACCTTAGAGCTTGGTCTTCGCCACGTGAGCGAGCAAGTCCGCGACCGAAACGTGCATTACGTCGATGAACGGCTTAGGCCATACGCCCATCGCCAGCACGGCGAGCGCGACCAGCGCTAGCAGCCAGAATTCGCGTCGATTGAGATCGGGCATCGACGCGACGCCGCTGTTGGCAACGGCGCCGAAAATCACGCGCTTGTACATCCACAGCGTATAGGCAGCGCCAAGGATCATGATCGTTGCAGCGAGAAAACCAAGCCAGAAATTCACCTTGACCGACGCCAGGATGACGAGAAACTCGCCGACGAACCCCGACGTTGCCGGCAAGCCCGAGTTAGCCATCGCAAACAGCATCATGAACGCGGCGAACTTGGGCATCGTATTGACGACGCCGCCATAGTCGGAAATGCGCCGGCTGTGCAAGCGGTCGTACATCACGCCAACGCAAAGGAACAATGCCGCGGACACGAACCCGTGCGAAATCATCTGGGCAAGTCCGCCTTCGACGCCGAGCTGGCTGAACAGAAAAAACCCGAGCGTGACAAAGCCCATATGCGAGATCGACGAGTACGCGATCAGCTTCTTCATGTCGTCCTGCACGAGCGCGACGAAGCCAATGTAGATGACGGCGATCAGCGACAACGCGATGACAAACCCTCCGAATGAGCGCGACGCATCAGGAAGAATCGGCAGGATGAAGCGCACGAAGCCGTAAGCACCAACCTTCAACGTGATTGCGGCAAGCACCACCGAACCGCCGGTGGGCGCTTCCACGTGAGCATCCGGCAGCCATGTGTGAACCGGCCACATCGGCACCTTCACCGCAAAAGCCAAGAAGAATGCGACGAACAACAGCTTCTGCGTATTGAGCGAAAGTGGGAGCTGGTACCAATCCAGGATCTCGAAGCTGTCGGACACGCTGTACAGGTAGATCAGCGCGACAAGCGTCAGCAGCGATCCCACCAATGTGTAGAGAAAGAACTTGATCGCGGCGTACATGCGATTCGGTCCGCCCCAGACGCCGATGATCAGGTACATCGGGATCAGCATCGCTTCGAAAAAAAAGTAAAACAGAATGCCGTCGAGCGCGCAGAAAACGCCGTTGATGAGACCGGACTGGATCAAGAACGCGCCCATATATTGCGAGACGCGTGTCGTGATCACTTCCCAGCCCGCCCATACAACCAGCACGGTAATGAAGCTGTTGAGCAAGATGAACAGCACCGAGATGCCGTCGACGCCAAGGTGATAGTGAATGCCGAAGCGTGGGATCCATTCGGCCAGCTCGACGAACTGCATCGAGCTCGTCGTGGTGTCGAAGTGGGTATACAGCGGAATGGTGACCAGAAAGCCGGCGACGGCGCCGACCAACGCGACCCAGCGGACAGGCGCCGGATCGCGATCGCGACCGATTGCGAGCGCTACCAGCCCGGCGACGATCGGCACCCAGACAGCGAGCGAAAGATAAGGGGCCATTGCCGGAATCTACCGAACGACCCACAGTGTGAGCAACGCAACGATGCCGATGACCATCGACAGCGCGTAGTGATAGATGTACCCCGTTTGCAGTTTGCGCATCAGCGCGGATGTCCAGCCGATAAGCCTTGCCGATCCGTTGACCATCCACCCATCGATGATCGTTCGATCGCCGACGTTCGATGCCGCTGCTCCCACCTTGCGCGCGCCGCCGGCGAAGAACCAATCGTTGAACTTGTCGAAGTAATACTTGTTGTCGAGCAGCGTATAGACGCCACCGGCAAGCTTTTGCAGCCGTTCGGGTAGCGCGGGATTGATCAGGTAGCAGTACCACGCCGCCACAATGCCGGCTACGGCGAGCCAGAACGGCGCGCTTTGCAATCCGTGCAGGATGAACGCACCGACGCCGTGCCATTCGGTGGAGAGCTCTTTCAGGACCGCATGACGCTCGAGCACGACAATTGACGCACCGTAGTAGTCGCCGAACAGCATCGGCTCGATGTAGACCCACCCGGTGTAGATCGACGGAATCGCAAGCAGAATCAGCGGCACAGTGACGACCCACGGCGATTCTTTCGGCGGCCCCTCTTCGAGCGGATGCATGCCCGGTTCGGCGCCGGCGGCGGACGATGCGTCGTGCGCGTGCTCGGCGTCTTCATGCCCTGCGGCACCAAAGCGTTCGTTCCCATGGAAGGTCAGGAACAGCAACCTGAATGAATAGAACGCGGTGACAAACACGCCCGACATCACGGCGAAATATGCGTAGCTGTGGCCGGGAATCTGCGATAGATGAACGGCTTCGATGATCGCGTCTTTCGAAAAGAATCCCGCGAATGGCGGAACGCCCGCCAGCGCCAGCGAGCCGATGATCGCCGTCACCCATGTGATCGGCATGTATCTCGCTAAGCCGCCCATCTTGCGCATGTCTTGCTCATGATGGAGCGCGATGATCACGGAGCCCGCGCATAGGAACAGCAACGCCTTGAAGAAC
>DASPYC010000507.1:0-4143 GCA_035636955.1 Casimicrobiaceae bacterium | reverse complement strand
TGCAGATCGCCAGCACACAGAAGCAACACGAGCGGGTCAATCGGGATTTCATTCTCGAGGAGCAGCCGCGCGATCGGCCGCCGAGCGGTGGCCACCGTGCGGCCGCTCAAGCCTTCTTCGATGACGCGATAATCCGCTCCGAGCTTGGTCTGCACGACACCGGGCCAACGGACATCGAACGCAAACCGCGTTTGATCGGCCGGGTTGAATCCCCAAGTGATCGAATCGCCATAGCACAGGACGGACTTCACGCCGACAGCGTAGCCAACATTGCGCGCCGCGTAAATCCGCACGCAAAACGTTCGCTAGCGCGTCGCGCACTTCATCGTGCGACCGAACCACACCACCGAGGCTTCTCCCTGATGCTCCCAGTAACTGACGTTGGGGCCGCCATAGCGCGCGCCGCTTCCCGAGCGCTGAATGAACGCGGTAACGGCGCGTCCGTCGTGCGCAAAGCGGGCCGTTGCCGGATCGGTGTCGAAATACTGCGCAACGAGCACGTTGCCGGGATCACCGTTACAGACGAAGTGAAACGGACCGTGCGAGGGGACAAGCTTGAATTGCGCCTGAAGATCGGCGATGCGCTGCAGATAGCGCTCCTTTGTGCACGCGGTTTTATCGCTCGACTTGCCGCAGGCGTCCCGCTCCCTCAACCAGCGCTGCTGATCGGCCGCGAGCCGATTCTTCTGATCGCTCGTGGCGGCTTTCGACGCGGTCGCATAGACGTCGACGAGCTTGCGATCGAGCGACGCCAGCGCGCCGTCCCGGCAGACCATTTCCTCGACGGCGCTCGCCGCCCGCGTGCAGTCGATCGAAGGCGCGATTCCCTGCGCCGTGCCGTCTTGCAGAAGGGCGAGCGGCCAGATGATGCAAAATAACCGTGCTGCGAGCTTGCGTGTGTGGGTCATGCGGTCTTCGGGATTCGCGTGACGTTTATCTGCCGGCACTACCGCTAGAACTTTCCATACCGGTTGTATGCCTCGATCGGATCCATCCCGCCGATCAATGCGGTGCGCATCTCGCTTTCCGTCGCGACGACTTCTTCCGTCTTCGCTACGACCTCCTCGACGGCGTCTCGCGGGATGATCACGACGCCATCGCGATCGCCCAGCAAGAAATCGCCGGTGCGAATGGCCACCGTCCCGATCGTGATCGGCTCCCCGTAGCGATCGGGCACCCAGCGCTCAACGACATCCAACGGCGTTAGAAAGGCACAGAAAACGGGAAATCCCTGCGCCAGCACGAGTTCGGTATCGCGCGATCCACCGTCGACGACATAACCGAGCACACGACGCGCCGCGAGCGTCTGCGCTGACAACTCGCCCATCAACGCGATCTCGCGGTTGTTCGGTTGACACACCACCACGTGGCCTGCAGGCGCCCGCGACAGCAGCGTGCACCAACCCAGCAAACATTCGTGCCGCGTCTTCGAGCGATCGCTGCGCCCCGATACCGTCCATACTGGTCCCGCCAAGCGGGTACCCGGCGCAATCGCTTTGATATCGGGCGGCAGGACGAAATTGTCGTGCCCCAGCAGGCGGAGCACGTCGTGAACGGCACCTGTGTAGCACGCCGCGAGTCGGTCTACGAGCGTTGCCATTCGCACATCATGACACGACGCGCATCGTGACGCCGCTAATACCGTTCACGGCGAAAAATGTGGCGGGCGGCCCTTGCAGCCGCCTCCGCGAGCCAAAAGCGCCCGACGCGTGGTCCGATCGGGCGCGCTTAGAACGGGTCGGCTAGCCGCCCGGCCCGACGACCGTGGGTGCTTGTCCCTTCGGATTTACGGGCGCGATCCGATACCCACTGTCGGTTGTCGACTGCGAGGTGTCAATCGTCGATGACGACGTTGTTCCGGTGCCGGGCGTTGCCGATATCGCAGTCGCACTCGATGTCGTCGACGCTGCCGCACTGGGGGTTGGGTTTAGCGCTGAGCGCATCCGTTCGGCGGCCGCATGTGTGCGTTCCGCGATCGCCGCTTGCGTCTGATGCATCTGATCCATCAGCGGTGTCGTCTGACCGTCCATTTCATGCGCGGCATAAGCGCCTTCAGGCGCAATTCGCGGAGCGCCGGCGTTGTGCCCTTGGCCCTCCAGCACCGCGTACGAATCGCCATACATCGGATTCATGCCATTGTCGCCGGAATCCCCACCGTCGCCCCCGTCCCCCGCCCGGACGACACTCGACGTGCCCACCGCGAGCGCGGCAGCAGCAACAACGAGCCAGCCGCGATTGATCTTCAACATTTCGAACTCCTTTCACAAAAAGCGATCTATTACTTTTGCGGCGGCCGCCTGGCAACATGATCTGCGCGGCGTCGCTTCTAGAGAGACAAGCGGTGAGCCACGGGGTTTCGTCGAATCGCCGGCCATCTATGTCGATAGACCTTTAACGGCCGGTTAAAAATGGAGGGGCTCTGGAGAGCTTGCGCGGCATCGTCGCGTTCGTGCGAACCGTGAATGCGGGCAGCTTTTCCGCGGCCGCTCGCCAACTCGGCGTCACAACGGTCGCGGTGAGCCGCAACGTGCAACGGCTGGAGCGGCAACTCGGCGTCCGGCTATTGCAGAGAACGACGCGCAGTCTGAGCATGACCGAAGAGGGCCGGCGCTTTTTCGAGGCGACGCGCAATGCACTGCTTGCGATCGAGATGGCGCACGAAGCTGTCGCGTTACGGCGCCACGAACCCTCGGGCCTGGTCAGGATCCTCTCGCCGACCGGGTTTTCTCGGCTTTATGTCGTGCCGTTGCTCGTTGCGATACGAGCGCGCTATCCGCGCTTGCAATTCGAGCTTCAGGCGTCGGACCGCACGATCGACATGGTCGAAGAGGGATTTGACGTCGGCATTCGCGCGGGGCCTGTCACCGACGCCACCGTCGTTGTCCAAAAGCTGACCGACGTCCCACGCATCATCTGCGCGTCGCCCGAATATCTCGCGCGGCGCGGCATTCCCTCGTCGCTCGAGTCGCTGTCGACGCACGAATGCATCGCGTACCGTTCGCCGTCGACCGGTCGCATTGTCAAATGGGAATTCACCGACGACGTGCCCGAATCATACGAGCCGCACGCCGTACTGACGCTCAATGACATCTTTGCCGTTTGCGATGCGGCGATCGCCGGTCACGGACTGGTGCAGTTGCCGACCTTCATCGCCACGCCGCCGATTCGTCACGGCGAATTGGTGCCCGTATTCGTCGATCGCGAATCGGCACCGGCGCATCTCGTGCTGCAGTACCCTGCGCGTCCCCTAACGCCGGCGCGCGTGCGTGTGGTCGTCGATTATCTCTACGAGAACCTGCACGACCATCCTGACCTGACATTCGATCCGCGCCGAATCGTTTCGGCACAAACGCCGACGCGCGTTCGCGCTGCGTGATCAATGCGCCGGAGGCGCGGAAGTCACGGCGGTCGTCCCAGGCCGAACGCATCCTGAATCGACGCGCGGTAGCTTCGGCCGGATGTAATGGCGGTGCCGTTGCTTAGAATGATCAGATACTCGCCATGCAACATCGGACGCAATTCGCGCACAGCACCGATGTTGACGGCGTGCGATCGATGAACGCGGAGGAACACTGCGGGATCAAGCCGACTCATCAAGCCGCTCAGCGTTTCCTTGTGCAGATACGGGCGATCAGCCCATAAACGCACGTAGTTGTCCTCGGCCTCGATGCGCACGATGTCCGTGACTTGAACGATAACGATGCGGTTGACCGATTTGACGGCGATTCGCGACAACGGCCGTTGCGCGCCATCGGGACGACCCGGACCGACATCGATGGGATAGCGAGGGTCACGCGCTTGCAGCGGATCATCGTTGGCATAGCCGTCCCAGGGCGTTCGCATCGCAGATTACCTCGTTGTCAGGATTGCTGCGCTACCTTGTACACACGACTCGCAAGCGCGCGCACGTCCAGCACGGGCAAGAGCCGCGCGACGCGCCGCTGCGCCTCTTCCCAATACGGCATCGCCGCCGCAAAACGCTCTCGGCCGCGTGCGCTGAGGCTCAGCAATTTTGTCCGCCCGTCATTGCCACGGCGCACATTGACGAGGCCCGCTCGGCGAAGATTGGCGACCGTACGGCTCAGCGTCGTCGGGTCGGTCAGCGTCATCGCACCCAAGCGGGCCATTTCGACGGGCTCCGTG
>DASPYC010000506.1:0-4445 GCA_035636955.1 Casimicrobiaceae bacterium | reverse complement strand
GTCTTATCTCCCGGGCCATAACCCTTTCCTGGGCCAGCCCGAGCTCATCAACAGCGCGCAGTACCTTGCGGGCGGGCGCACCTTCCCCCCGTCGCCCTTCGTGTCCGCAAACATCACCCCGGACGCCAGCGGCAAGCCCGCGGGTCTCACGTTCGAGCAGTTCACGGAAACGCTGCGCACCGAGCACAATCCGCTCGATCCGCCTGGCGTGCTCTTGCAGATCATGCCGTGGCCGGTGATCGGCAAGAAGACCGACGGCGACCTTCGCGCGATTTACGAGTACCTGCGCTCGGTTCCATCGTTGCCGAACAATCCTAACCCGGGTCCATAGCGCGATCGTAAAGGGACGCGGCGCGTAATCGCATCGATTCCCAGACGAACACAATGCGGAACAGAGGCCGGGTCGTCCCCGGCTTCTCGCTTTGGGTCGGCCCGTCTGGACGCAGTGGCGCGATGGTTTGTGTGCGCGGGTAGACTGATGGGCGCATGTTCGGTTTCATCCTCCGCCGCGTTGCGCTAATCATTCCGACGTTCATCGGCGTGACGCTCCTCGCGTTCGCGCTGATCCATCTGATTCCCGGCGACCCGGTCGAGAATATTTCGGGCGAGCGCGGAATGGATCCGGCTCGCCGTGAACGGCTGCTGCGTGAGTTCGGGCTCGACAAGCCGTTGCCGATTCAATACGTCGAATACGTCGGGCAACTGCTGCGCGGCAATCTCGGCACGTCGCTAACAACGCATGAAGACGTATCGGCGGAATTCTTGACGTTGTTCCCTGCGACGATCGAGCTCGCGTTCTTCGCGCTGTTGTTCGCGGTCGTCGTCGGACTGCCGGCAGGGATCCTGGCGGCCATCAAGCGCAATACGGTGGCGGACTACGCCGTCATGGGCGCTTCGCTCACCGGTTATTCAATGCCGATCTTTTGGTGGGCGCTTCTGCTCATCCTGTTTTTTTCCGTGTACTTGGGATGGACGCCGGTGTCGGGCCGCATCAGCGTCGAATACGACGTACCGGCGATCACCGGATTCATGCTGATCGATACTCTCCGCAGCGGCGATCTGGGCGCGTTTCGCTCGGCGCTCTCGCATCTCATCTTGCCGTCGATCGCGCTCGGGACGATTCCGCTCGCGGTCATTGCACGGATGACACGCTCTTCGATGCTCGAGGTATTGCGCGAAGACTACGTGCGCACTGCACGTGCGAAGGGTCTGCCTCGCTGGCAGGTGATTGTTGTGCACGCGTTACGCAACGCGTTGATTCCCGTCATCACCGTCATCGGTCTGCAAGTCGGCCTGCTGTTGTCCGGCGCGATTCTCACCGAAACCATTTTCTCTTGGCCGGGCGTCGGCAATTGGCTGATCCACGGCGTCCAGTCGCGCGACTATCCGGTGGTGCAAGGCGGCATTCTGCTGATTGCGACGATCGTCATCACCGTCAATCTCATCGTCGACATGCTCTACGGCGTCATCAATCCGCGGATACGGCATGCCTGAGCTTGCGACGCCCGCGGTCGGCACGGGTGCGCCGCCCGGGCGCCTGGCTGAATTCTGGCGGTCGTATGCACAAAGCCGCGGCGCGTTGATCGGCCTCGCGCTCGTGGTTGTGCTTGTGCTCCTCGCAGTTTTCGCCGACGTCGTGAGTCCCCATCCCCCGAACGAACAATACCGCGAGTTCACGTTAACGCCGCCGGCGTGGGACGAAGGCGGCACGTCACAATTTCTGCTGGGCACCGATCCGGTTGGCCGCGACATTCTTTCACGACTGATTCACGGCACGCGGTTGTCGCTGCTGATCGGTGTGATCTCGGTGGCGATATCGCTCGGCCTCGGCATCGTTCTGGGATTGGCCGCGGGATTCTTCCGCGGGCTTACCGAGACCATCATCATGCGCGTGATGGATGTCATGCTTGCTTTGCCGAGCCTGTTGCTCGCAATTGCGGTCGTCGCGATTCTCGGACCGGGTCTAATCAACGCGATGTACGCGATCGCGATCGTACTGTTGCCACACTACGTTCGCTTGACGCGCGCGGCCGTAATTGCAGAGGCAGGACGCGAGTATGTAACGTCGTCGCGAATCGCCGGCGCCGGCGCGCTGCGATTGATGTTCAACACGATCCTGCCGAACTGCGCAGCGCCGTTGATCGTTCAGGCAACGCTCGGGTTCTCCAACGCGATTCTCGATGCGGCCGCGCTCGGGTTCCTGGGCCTTGGCGCGCAGCCGCCGACCCCGGAGTGGGGCTCGATGCTTTCGTCAGCGCTCGAATTCATTCAGCGCGCACCGTGGGTTGTGACGTTCCCGGGGCTCGCGATTCTGATCACCGTGCTCGCCTTCAACTTGATGGGCGACGGGCTGCGAGATGCGCTCGATCCGAGACTCAAACGCTAGCGGGAAATTCGGAGCCGCTTCCTCCTCGGCGGGTCGCGGCGAGGAGGAGCGTTCTATCGATTAGGACGTATAGCGGCGGATGTTACTGCTGAGTACCAGGCCCGACAGGAAATGTCGTCGGCAGCGCATTGCCGATGGCGGTTGCGGCGGCGCTGCATTGCGGATGTCCCCATCCGCTGGCGCTCTTCGGCGCTATCGCCTGGCTGTTGCCGGGATTTGTGATGTCGTAAACGATATTGTCCGTTCCGCTCGCCGGATCCACGCCTCCCGGTATATTGTCGAGATTCAGAAACGCGCGCGTCTTCCACGCGATGTTATGGTCGGCACATGAGGAATCACCGCTGACACCAATGCCGCCCAGGAGCTGCTTGTCGCTGGCCCTGTAAAGGGCGAGGCCTCCTCCGAAAACGTTGATTCCGCCGATCTTTGCTCCGGACATCGGGTCGACGGCTGTTCCATAGTTGGACGCGTCGCCGCCGTACGCGACGTCGGTGCTGACAGGATTGCTTTCCTGAAGGCCGAACAGCGAGCCCCCGGGTTGCACTGCGGTATAAAGGTTCGCCGTCGACAGCGCCAGCCCCGGCAGACTGAACGCATTGGCAGTGTTCGCTTTTTGTGCGGAGATGACTCGGCTGCCGGGCCATTGATCGCCGCGGCTCGAGCCCGTGAAGGTGACTGAACAAACGATGCCATCCCGATCCACGAGGGTTCCCCACATGTTGAGGCCGAACCCTCCATTAAGGGTCGCAGGACCAAGCGGAAGCGTGGCCTTCGTGAGCGCAGTCTTCAAAACGGCGTGGGCGCCCGCGGCAGAACCTTGGCCCAGTGCTGTATATATGTCGGAGCAACCACTGGCGAATGCCATCGTGGGAAACGCAAACAGACTTGCGGAAAAGATCAAACGAACCGTAAACCCAGACTTAGTAGTCATGACAAACCCCCCTCTGTTGAAAAGCAGTGTTGTCAATTCGTGCAGGCAATCCCGGCGCGTTCCATCACCGGGACAAAAAGTATGGACACTCCGCCGTGTGAAGCCAAGCGAATAATCGGGTTCGAATGCCTCTGCTCGACATCGCCGGCCTGACGGTCACCTTCAGCACCGACGCTCACCAGTTCATCGCGGTGGACGACGTCGACCTCGCCATCAATGAGGGCGAAGTCGTTGGCATCGTCGGCGAGTCGGGATCCGGCAAGAGCGTGATGGCGCTGTCGTTGCTCGGTCTGATCGATTTTCCCGGTCGAGTGGGTGCGCGCCGGATGACATTCGCGGGCCACGACTTGCGCGGAATCAACGATCGTGAACGGCGTGAGCTGGTCGGCAAAGACATCGCGATGATTTTCCAGGACCCGCTCGCCAGTCTCGATCCCTGCTACACGGTCGCGCATCAGTTGATGGAAGCGCTGGCCGTGCACGGAAACGAGCGCGAGCGCGCGAGCCGTTCGGTGCGACGGGCACGAGCGCTTGAGCTCTTGCAGCAGGTCGAAATTCCCGATGCTGCGGCGCGGCTCGACGCGTATCCGCATCAACTGTCGGGCGGCATGGCGCAACGCGTGATGATCGCGATGGCGATCTCCTGTCAGCCCCGATTGCTTATCGCCGATGAGCCGACGACCGCGCTCGACGTCACGGTTCAGGCGCAAGTACTCGATTTGTTGTTGCGGATTCAGAGCGAGACGCACATGGCGCTGATTCTGATCACGCATGATCTCGCGATCGTTGCGGAAACCGCGCATCGCGCCATCGTCATGTACGCCGGTCAACAGGTCGAGACGGGACCTTTGCCGGAAGTGTTCGAAACGCCCGCGCATCCGTATACACAAGCGCTGCTGGCGGCATTGCCCGAGAACAACCGCGACCATACGCGCTTGCGGGCGATTCCCGGCGTAGTGCCCGGCGCGCACGATCGTCCGGCCGGATGTCTGTTGTCGCCCCGCTGCCGCTACGCCGTCGCGCGTTGTCATCGCGAAGAGCCGGCATTGCTTGGTCCGCCGGGTCGCGGCGCTCGCTGCCATTTTCGACTCGACGCCGAAGGTCATCCGACCGGCGATTGGAAGTCGG
>DASPYC010000505.1:0-1540 GCA_035636955.1 Casimicrobiaceae bacterium | reverse complement strand
TGCCTGTCAACGCAAAGCTGCATCCGCGTGAGCTGGAATTCGTACTGTCGGACAGCGACACGCGTTTCGCGTTCACAGACGCCGATTGGCAGGTGGCACTCTCTCGCAGCGGACATTTGCTCCCGAATCTGGAACGTGTGGTCTCGTTCGGCTCACATGAATACGCGCGGCTGTTTGTCGATGCCGATGTTGCACCGGTCGCCGGCGTCGAGCCCGCGGCCGCCGCATGGCTCTTCTACACCAGCGGAACGACGGGACGGCCCAAAGGCGTCGTCATCTCGCACGCCAACCTTTACGCGATGATCAATTGTTTTTTGACCGACGTCGAAGCTATTGCGCCGGGGGACGCCATTCTTCACGGCGCACCGCTGTCGCACGGCTCCGGTCTCTATGTGCTGCCGCATATTGCGCGGGGCGCCATCAACGTCGTGCCGGAGTCGGGTGGCTTCGATGCCGGCGAGATCCTCGCCTTGGTCACGTCGTGGGATCGTGCGCTTCTGTTTGCCGCACCGACGATGCTGAAACGAATTATCGATGCGCCGACACTCGCCGATTCGCAACTCGCGCAACTCAAATGCATCGTCTATGGCGGCGGCCCGATGTACGTCGAAGATTGCAAAGCCGCGTTCGCTGCGCTTGGACCACGCCTTGCGCAGATTTACGGGCAAGGCGAAACGCCGATGACCATCACGGCGATGGATCGTCTGACGCTCGCCGATGCAATCGCGCGCGACGACGACGCGCGCATCGGCTCGGTCGGCATCGCGCAATCCGGCATCGACGTGGAAATCGTCGACGATGCCGGTCACGTGTTGCCGCCCGGCGAGATCGGCGAAGTGGTGGTTCGCGGATCGACGGTAATGCAGGGTTATTGGCGCAATCCGGAAGCTTCGGCGAAGACGCTTGCCGGCGGATGGTTGCACACCGGCGATCTCGGCGCGTTCGATGCCGACGGATTCCTGACACTCAAGGATCGGTCGAAGGATTTGATCATCAGCGGCGGCGCCAATATCTATCCGCGCGAGGTTGAGGAGGTGCTGTTGCGGCATCCCGATGTTACCGAAGTTGCCGTCATCGGACGACGTCACGACGAGTGGGGCGAGGAAGTCGGTGCCTGCGTTGTTCCCCGCATGCCGATCATCGATGAACAGGCCAAGAACGCGTTCGAACGGACGCTCGACGCGCATTGTCTCGATTGCATCGCGCGCTTCAAGCGGCCGCGTGCCTATGCGTTCGTGAGCGAGTTGCCGAAGAACAGCACGGGCAAAGTGCTGAAAACCGCGCTCCGCGAGATGGTTTCGCGGGCAAAAGCAGGTCCCTCGGACGATAAGGCGCCGTCCTCGGGATGACAAAGCGTGGTGTCACCCGAGGCGAAGCCGAGTGACCTGCTTTAAGTAGCCGCCGCTGATCTTATCCTTGTCCCCATCGCGCACAGCGCCGCTGCGAGCGCTATCGCAGCCGACAGTGCAAACGTTGCCGATGGCGGCGAAGCTTCGAGCAGCCGGCCGCCCAGCGCATTGCCCGCGCCGATGCCGCTGAT
>DASPYC010000504.1:0-4588 GCA_035636955.1 Casimicrobiaceae bacterium | reverse complement strand
CGATCTGCGGACGGCACGTCTCGATGGCGGTCTCGACCACGCGCGCCACGTCCACCGGCTCGATGCGGAGCGCGATCTTGCCGCGCGTGATCCGCGAAACGTCGACCAGATCGTCGACCAGACGCACGAGAAGATCGAACTGGCGACGGATTACATTGCGCGCCCACAAGGATCGCGGCGTGCCGGACGCATCGGCGTCGAGAATGTGCAACGCGTTACCGATCGGCGCGAGCGGATTGCGCAGTTCGTGCGCGAGCATCGCCAGGAATTCGTTCTTGCGCCGGTCATCTTCGTGGATACGCCGAAACAGGATGGCATTGTCGAGCGCGATCGAGGCACGTGCCGACAGATCGATGGCGATCGACAAGGTCTCGGCGTCGAACGTCCGTGCGTGGGCTGTGAACCCGAGCGCCAGCACACCGAGCGATTTCCCGGTGGCGACGAGCGGAACGACGACGAGCGACTGCACCGACCGGCCCGGCGCCAACGATATCGGCACATCGCGCAGCAGCGTCTGCATGCCCTCGATCGTTGCGGCGCTCGGACAGTTGACTGCGATACCGCGTGCCGCTGAACCGAGCGTTTCCACGATCTCGCCGAGCCAGGGATCTACGATGCTATCGACGGCAGTAACCGCGATGGTCGACGCGGGTTCGCCATCGGTCGAAGCGATCATCGTCTTCGCCGCCTCGCCGTCCCTGGCGGCGAGATGGAGCATTGCCACATCGCCGAGCGCCGGTACGACGAGTGCCGCAAGGTGACGCATCGTGGCTTCCAGCTCGAGCGATTGGGCGAGCGCCGTGGTCGCTTGCGCAAGAAAAGCGGCGCGACGCTCGGCCCGTTCGGCGACTGCCCGGGCGGCGCGCTCCTCGGCGAGTGCTGCCTGCGCTTCGATACGCTGACGCTCGCGCCGGGCGTACAGATGGAGATCGACAAAGACCTTGACCTTCGAGCGCAAAATTTCCGGCACGACAGGCGACGCAATGTAGTCGACCGCCCCAAGCGAATAGCCGCGCGCCGTGTGCGTCGGGTCGTGATAGTCGGCCGTGATGAAGATGATCGGAATGTGCGCCGACTTCTTCCGGCCGCGGATCAGCGCGGCGGTCTCCAAACCATCGATGCCGGGCATGTTGACGTCGAGCAGGATCACCGCGAAGTCATGCGCCAGCACGCGCTTCAACGCGATCTCGCCCGACGATGCCGTGATGATGTTCTGCCCGAGCTCCTCGAGCACGGTCCGCAACACGAAGAGCTGCTCGGGCCGGTCATCGACGATCAGAATATCCGCGCGCTCATCCAAGTCCATTGCAACGCTCGCTTCAGTCGTTTTGCTCGCACTGCACGGTCAGTGTCCGAGCCAGGCACGCAGAACGCCGACCAGCAATCCCGGATCGACGGGTTTGGAAAGATAGTCCCATGCGCCGGCTTCCATGCACTTCTCGCGATCGCCCTTCATCGCCTTGGCGGTGACCGCTATGATCGGCACGTCGCGCACGGAGCGGATCTTGCGGATCTCGCGAATCGTATCGATGCCATCCTGTTCGGGCATCATGATATCCATCAGCACGGCGTCGACGTCGGGCTGCGCCTCGATCGAACGGACAGCGTCGCGGCCATTGTCGTGCGCGATGACGGCCATCCCGTGATCCTCGAGCAGCGATGTGAGCGCGAAGATGTTGCGCACGTCATCGTCGACAACCATCACTTTGCGTCCCTTGAGCTCGTGACCGGACTCGGCCTGTCCACGCAGCGCCTGACGATGCGCCTCGGACATCTTGGCCGCAACGCGGTGGAGGAAGACGCTCACTTGTGCGACGAGCTGCTGAGGCGTCTGTACCGCTCGGACAACCGAGCTTCGGCCGCTCTCGACATCGACGCGCAGATGGCCGATCCAGTTGGCGTCCCCTTGGACGACGATTGGCAGCGCGGGTGCGGCCGTGCCGAACGCCGCGCGCACCGAATCGAACTCGGCGGGCGGTGCAGGAAGTTGCGCATCGACGACCATGCAGTCGACCGTCTCGGTTTTCAGTGTCGCCATGGCGCCCGCCCAATCGGCAACGGCGACGATCTCGATGTCGTCGCACGCTAGTTGATCGGCAATCGCATCGCGTGTCCCTTTGTCTTGCGCCACAACGAGAATACGCTTCTCGGACCGCGCCACATAATCGCGCAGCTGCCGCAACAGCTCTTCGACGATGTCCTTGCTTTGGATCGGCTTCGCAACGAACGCGTATGCGCCTGCGGCGAGCGCCCGCTCGCGCGACTCGTCGGTGGAGATGACGGCGACGGGAATGTGCTGCGTCGCAATGTCGTTCTTCAGCCGATCCAGAACGCGCCACCCTTTGATGTCCGGCAACGAGATGTCGAGCGTAATCGCAGCGGGCTTGTATTCGGCGATCAAGCCCACGGCCTCGGCGCCTGACGACGTCGTAATTGCCTTGAAGCCGCGTTCGCGTGCGGTATCGCGCAACAGGCGCGCAAATATCGCATCGTTCTCGACGATCAGCAGCAGCGGCGCGCCGAGGCCCACGAGGTCGCGATCGTCATCCGGCGGATTGAACGTTTGTGGCACGAGGCCTGCGGTCATCCGATCATGCAACGGCAACGGCACATCGTCGGCCGCGTGACCGTTTCCCTTGACGGCGATGGTCCCTGCGGCTTCTTCTTCGGCAACCCCATTCTCGAGATTCGTCACGACGGGACGCGATTGAGCGGCTTTACGCACTGCGCGCGCGGGAACGTAGTTCCGTGGCAAGTAAAGCGTGAACGTGCTCCCGACGCGCGGCGTGCTGATCAGCCGAATCTCGCCGCCGAGCAAGCGCGCGAGCTCGCGGCTGATCGCGAGCCCGAGGCCCGTTCCGCCGTACTTGCGGCTCGTGCTGCCGTCGGCCTGCTGAAACGCCTCGAAAATGATCTGCTGCTTGTCGGCCGAAATGCCGATGCCGGTGTCCATCACCGAGAACGCGATGACATCGGAAGCGCGATTCAGCGTCTCGTTGCCGGGATCCCAGCCGCTTTTCGCGGGCTCGATCAACAGCGTTACCTGTCCCTGTTGCGTAAACTTGAACGCGTTGGACAGCAGATTCTTCAGTACCTGCTGCAGCCGCTTGGCATCCGCGAACATCGACTTCGGCAGCCGCGGATCGAGACGCAACAGGAAGTCGACGCTCTTCGCCTCGGCCACGTGCCGGAAGGTCCGTTCGACATAGCGGCCGAGATCGTCCAGCATCAGGTCGGTCGGATCGACGATCACCGTGCCCGACTCGATCTTCGACAAATCGAGGATATCGTTGATGAGATTGAGGAGATCGTTGCCGGACGCATGGATCGTCTTGGCGAAATCGACTTGCCGGCTCGTCAGATTACCGTCGGAATTCTTGCAGAGCTGATCCGACAGAATCAGCAGGCTGTTGAGCGGCGTGCGAAGCTCGTGCGACATGTTGGCCAGGAATTCCGACTTGTACTTCGACGTGAGCGCCAGCTGCTCCGCCTTTTCTTCCAGCGCCTTGCGCGCCTGCTCCACTTCCTGGTTCTTGCGCTCGACCTCCTGATTCTGGTGTGCAAGCAGCATCGCCTTTTCTTCGAGCTCCTGGTTCGTTTGTTGCAATTCTTCCTGCCGGCTCTGCAGCTCGCCCGCAAGTGACTGCGATTGCCGCAGCAGATTCTCCGTCCGCGTGTTCGCTTCGATCGTGTTGATGACGATACCGATGCTTTCGGTCAACTGCTCGAGGAACGCCTGGTGCGTCGGGCTGAAACGCTCGAACGATGCGAGCTCCAGCACACCTTTGACTTGACCCTCGAAGATCACCGGCAACACGAGGATGTTGGCGGGCGCCGCGGAACCGACTCCCGACGCAATGCGGATGTAGTCGCTCGGCACGTTCGACATCAGGATCTTCTGCTTGTCGATCGCGCATTGGCCGATCAACCCTTGTCCGAGCTGCAGCTCGTGTAGCGCCGCGTCGGCACCGTCGGCGCCGTAGCTCGCCAGAAGACCGAGTCGCAGCGGCTCGCGGCCGAGATCGAGCACGTAGAACACCGCGCGCTGCGCCGCCACGACCGGCGCCAGCTCGGAGAGAATCAAGCGGCCGACGGCGTTCAAGTCCTTTTGACCTTGCAGCATCCGGCTGAACTTGGCGAGGTTCGTCTTGAGCCAGTCCTGTTCGGTGTTCTTCTGCGTCGTATCGCGCAGATTGCGGATCATCTCGTTCGTCGTGTCCTTCAGCAACGCAACTTCGCCGCGCGCTTCGACGGTGATCGATCGCGTGAGATTGCCTTGCGTCACCGCCGTTGCGACTTCGGCGATCGCACGCACTTGCGACGTCAGATTCGCCGCGAGCTGATTCACGTTCTCCGTGAGGCCCTTCCACGTCCCCGCTGCGCCGGGAACCTTCGCCTGTCCGCCGAGCTTGCCCTCGACGCCCACTTCGCGCGCGACGCTCGTCACTTGTTCGGCGAATGTCGCGAGCGTGTCGATCATGCTGTTGATCGTGTCAGCGAGTGCAGCGATCTCGCCTTTCGCATCAACTGTGAGCTTCTGCTTGAGATCGCCATTGGCGACGGCGGTGACGACCTTTGCAATGCCGCG
>DASPYC010000503.1:0-2493 GCA_035636955.1 Casimicrobiaceae bacterium | reverse complement strand
TCCTGGCGGCGGGTATCCTGGGCTATCTGCTCAATGTGCTGTTCCTCGTGCTCGAGAACTCGGTCGTGCATTGGAGCGGGCGATGAGCTACGAAACGTTGGTCAGGGAGCCGGACGAGGTCGTCCTGCAAGATCCGCCGTTCGTGCCGGGACCGCTCGGCACGCACATCACGATTCGCGGATTGACCAAGTATTTTGCAGGGTCACCGCTCTACGAGAACTTCGATTTTGATTTTCCCAAGGCGAAAATCGTGTCGATCTTCGGTCCCAATGGCTGCGGCAAGTCGACGTTGATCAACATGATCGCCGGCCTCACGCCGATCGATGCGGGCCAGATTCTCTTCGATGGCAAGTCGTTGCGCGAAACGACGATCGGCTATGTATTCCAGAATTATCGTGAAGCGCTCTTTCCTTGGCTTCGTACCGTCGACAATATCGGCTATCCGCTGAAACTCGCCGGGCGTTCACCGGCCGAGGTAGCGCATCGCGTGGAGGAGCTCGTTGCTTCGTTCGAGGTAAAGTTCGATCTGCACCGTTATCCGTATGAGCTTTCGGGCGGCCAACAACAGACGGCATCAATCATGCGGGCGCTCGCGCCGGCGCCGGAGGTGTTGTTCCTCGACGAGCCGTTCTCGGCGCTCGATTTCGAAATGACGCTGTTCATTCGCGAAAAACTGCAGGATGTCTTCATGCAGACGAAAACGACGATGATCCTGGTGTCGCATGACCTCGAGGAGGCGGTGTATCTCGCCGACCGCGTGCTGCTCCTCACCAAACGGCCGACGCGGGTGGCGGAGGTCGTACCGTTCGATGAGCCGCGGCCGCGCACGGTTGAAACGCTGTCCGATCCGTCGTTCATCCGCACCAAAGCGCGCACGCTGGAGATCTTTCAGCGCGAAGTGCGGAAATAGCGATGTCGGCGCCAAGTCGTGACGCGGCCGCTGTCGATGCGGCGCTTCGCGCCTACGTCGACGCCGCGGCGACGGCGCTGGCGTTGCCGGTCGCGGCCGAACATCGGGCCGGCGTCGAGCGGCAATTCGCGCGCATCGCAGCGTTCGCCTCGGTGGTGGCGGAGCATCGATTCGATCTTGCAGACGAGCATCGGTCGCTCTTGCATCGACGCGAGCCGTGAAAGGCGCGGTTGAGATCGCGCAGAGCGTACGCGCCGGCAATTGGAGCGCGACTCGGGTGATCGAGGAGACTTTTGCGCGAATCGATGCGCATGACGACGCGATCCACGCATTCACTGCGCGGCTTTTCGAGCAGGCGCGCGAGGATGCTGAGGCGATTGACGCAAAGGTGGCAGCGGGTACCGATCCCGGTCCGCTCGCCGGCGTTCCATTCGCTGTCAAGAATCTGTTCGACGTTGCCGGCGTCACCACGATTGCCGGCGCGCGTCTACATGCCGATCGTCCGCCGGCGACATCCGATGCGACGCTGGTGCAGCGGCTGAAGGCGAGCGGTGCCGTGCTGGTGGGCACGCTTAACATGGACGCGTATGCGTACGGGTTCACGACCGAGAACACGCATTACGGCGCGACGCACAATCCGCACGATATCAGGCGGACCGCCGGAGGATCGTCCGGCGGGTCGGCGGCGGCCGTCGCCGCCGGCATGGTGCCTTTTACGCTCGGCTCCGATACCAACGGATCGATCCGCGTGCCGGCGTCGTTTTGCGGCGTTTTCGGATTACGTCCGACGTTTGGGCGCGCTAGTCGCACCGGAACGCTGCCGTTCGTGCATGACCTCGACGTGGTCGGTCCTTTGGCGGGATGCACGGCGGACCTCGCGCATGCCTGCGACGCGATGTGCGGCCCGGATTCGCGCGACCCCGTGTGCAGCACGCGACCATGGACGCCGCTCGCTCCTGTATTGACGCAAGGTATCGATGGATTGCGCATTGCAACTGCCGATGGCTATTTCACCCAGCCACTTGCGCCGGAGGCGCGTGCTGCTATCGAACGCGCGGCGGAGGTACTCGATGTCGATGCGCACATCGAGATTCCCGAAGCAGAACGCGCCCGCGCGGCGGCGTTCGTGCTGACGGCAAGCAGCGCCGGTTCGCTGTATCTGCCGGATTTGCGCGAGCGCCCCAATGACTTCGAACCGCTGTCGCGCGATCGCCTGCTGGCCGGCGCGTTGGTCCCCGCGGCGTGGTTGCATCAAGCCCAGCGCTTTCGCCGTTGGTATCATGATGTGGTGCTTGCGCTATTCGAATCAGTCGATGCGATCCTCGCGCCGTCCACGCCGTGCTCGGCTTTCGCGCTTGGTACCGAGACACTGACTATTGATGGCGTTTCGCTGGCCGCGCGTCCCGACGCCGGTCTGTTCACGCAACCGATCTCGTTCGCAGGCGTGCCGGTAGCGGCGGTTCCAATCGCCGTCGGCTCGGCGATGCCCATCGGCATCCAGGTGATCGCCGCACCCTGCCGTGAGGACGTATGCATTCGGATCGCGGCCGAGCTGGAGCGCCGGGGCGTTGCACGAGCATCGA
>DASPYC010000502.1:0-1913 GCA_035636955.1 Casimicrobiaceae bacterium | reverse complement strand
AAACGGGGAGAGTCTGCTGCGCTGGCGGATGCGCCCGCATGGCTTGCTGCTTGCGCCACGCAAGGCGCGCGGCGGCAGCGACGATCCGGTGTACCGCTATGTCGGCGATCTCGCCAGCGACGAAGAAGACGCGGAGCTCGCGCGTTTGCTGTACGTCGGCTGTACGCGCGCGAAGTCGGCGCTGCATCTGACGGCAACGCTGCAGCAAAGGCGAACGGATACCGGCGTGCTCGAATGGGAACCGCCGCAGAAGCGCTCTGCGCTCGCGAAACTCTGGCCGGTTATGCGAGCGCGGTTGCCCCACCCGGTCGATGTCGAAGCGAGTGAGGCCTCGGTCACCGCCGAGCCGCTGTTGCTCACACGATTACCGCTTGTCTATCGACCACCCGAGCCATCGGCGACCATTCCTTTTCGTTTAACAATGGCTCCGCATGAACCCATCGCGCGCGAGTTCGATTGGGCGCATGCCACTGCCGCAGCGATCGGCACGGTCGCCCATCGTGTGCTCGCCCAAATCGGTCGCGACGGCATTAAAGCCTGGGATTTGAACCGACAGAGGTCGACGCGTTCTCGGATCGAACGCGAGCTCGCGAACGAAGGCGTCGACCGCGAAGCGATGGAATCCTCGATCGAGGCGGTCTGCGAAGTTATCGCCCGGGTCACGCGTGATGTACGCGGCCGCTGGCTGTTCGATCCGGCGCATGAAGATGCGCGAAGCGAGCTCGCGCTTGCGGGCGACGACGGCGCCGCGCTCGTCCACGTGACGCTCGACCGCACCTTCATTGCGAATGGAATACGCTGGATCGTCGACTTCAAGACGGGGCGCCACGAAGGCGCAAACGTCGCACGATTTCTGGACACCGAGCTCGAACGTTACGGCGAACAACTCGAGCGCTACGCGCGCGTCATGCGAGGGCTCGATTCGCGTTCGCGCTTGCGGCTCGCGCTTTACTATCCGTTAGTGGAAGGCGGCTGGCGCGAGTGGGACGCCGCGTGCTGACGCTCGCGGCGTTGTGGATCGCGCTCTCCATCGTTGCAATAGGCGTCGGATCGGCGCTGTTGCGCGTCATCATGGCTGCGCCATTCGAGCGGCCCGCAGACGAGCTCTTCTTCGCCTGGTGGATGGGCGTCGCGGCGCTTGCGTGGGCAAGCTTCGCGCTCGCGGTCGTCGCGCCGCTGCGCGATGCAATGCCATGGTTAGCCGTGGCTTCGTGCGTTGTGGCCGTGTGGGGCCTTTGGTGGTTGCGCAACCGGTGGCGCGTAGTGCGTCCGCAGGCCTGGATTCTGTTTGTCGTGCTCGCGGTGCTGCTCGCCGAGCGTTCGGTCGCGGTCGGCAATCTCGAGGATACGGGCGGCTATCACTGGAGCATCGTTCAATGGTACGAGGCGTACGGCATTCCGGTTGGGCTGGGTCTTTTCCAGTGGAGAGTCGCGACGCATTCGGCATGGCTCGCGCTGACCGCGTCGCTCGACATCGGCTTTCTAGAATCGCGTGTTGCAACCATCGCGAACGGGCTCGTTTTTTTGGGTTGCCTCTGGTTTGCTGCGGTATGCGCGCTGCGCTGGATTCGCGCCTCCGCGAGTTTTGCCGATCGCTTCGTCGTCGCAGCGTTCGCCTTTCTACTGCAGTTGATCGCCAAGTGGGAAATGCGGCTTTCGCCGTCGCCGGATATCCCCGTGCTGCTGATGACGGTTGTCGCCTGCTGGAAGATCCTTTCCGATGCAGGCGAAGAGCGTACTTCCGCGCGCAATACCGAAGCCGTGGCGATGCTGGCCGTCGCGGCCGTGACGATCAAGCTGAACGCGCTTCCGCTTGCGCTCGTGTGCGCGACGCTCTTCTGGATGCAGCGCAACCTCGCATTGCGCACCCGGATCGCGGGAACGGCGTGGCTGGCACTTGTCGCAGCACCCCT
>DASPYC010000501.1:0-12464 GCA_035636955.1 Casimicrobiaceae bacterium | reverse complement strand
GCCAACGCAGCATCGTCGGCGCGGCCGACGGTGATTTCGATACCGAGCGGCTCCGCGCGCGTGCGGACGACGTCGATCGTCTGCGGGAAAACATCGTCTGCGACGTAAAAGCGTGCGCTCCGGCTCGTGCCGATCCTTCGTACGAGCATCATCGCTTCGGCGGCCGCCGTCCCCTCGTCGAGCATCGACGCGTTGGCGATCGCCATGCCGGTCAAATCACAGACCACCGTCTGAAAATTGATCAGGGCTTCGAGCCGGCCCTGCGAAATCTCCGGCTGATACGGCGTGTATGCCGTGTACCAGGCGGGATTCTCGAGGACGTTCCGCTGAATCACGGCGGGTGTGTGCGTGCCGTAATAGCCTTGGCCGATGAAAGATTTCGCCACTCGATTTTTCGCGGCGATCGACTTCAAACGAGCGAGCGCTTCGGCCTCGCTAAACGGTGCGGGCAGCGCGAGCGGCACCCGCTCGCGAATCGCCGGTGGAACGATGGCGTCGATCAACGCGGAACGCGAATCGAACCCCAGTACGCGCAGCATCGCGGCCTGATCGTCATCGGTCGTTCCGATGTGCCGGCCGACAAACGCGTCGTGCCCTTCGAGTGTCGAAAGCATCTCCGAGCGATCATTCATGTCTATAGGCAATCGCTGCGAGCTGCGTCATTCATCGCCGACGGTCTTCGTGTAAGCGGCGGCGTCAAGCAGGCTCGAAAGCGCATTCGGGTCGGAAGGACGTATGCGATACAGCCATGCGGCGTACGCATCCTGGTTTACGAGCTCGGGTGAGTTTGCGAGCGCGTCGTTGATCGCGACCACCTCGCCGGCCAGCGGCGCGTAGACGTCGCTTGCCGCCTTCACCGATTCGACCACGGCGCAGGCTTCGCCCGCGGCGAGCTTGCGGCCAACGGCAGGCAGCTCAACGAACACGAGATCGCCGAGCGCGCTTTGGGCATGGTCGGTGATGCCGATGGTCACCGTGCCGTCCGCTTCGTTGCGTATCCACTCGTGGCTGTCGGTGTATTTGAGATCGCCTGGTACGTTCATCGTCGCTCCTGGGAAGACGTTTATGCGGTGCCGTGACGGTTCACTAAACCAATGCTTTGCCGTGACGAACGAACGGCGGCTTGACGACGCGCGCGGCGAGCCGTTTATCGCGCACCTGCACATGCGCCGTCGAGCCGATTGGCACATCCGCCGGTAGGCGCGCCAGCGCGATCGACTTTGCAAGCGTCGGCGAATACGTGCCGCTGGTGGTTTCGCCGTCCCCCACCGACGTCAGCACTTTTTGATGTGCGCGCAGCACGCCACCGGTGTCTACGGCGACGAGGCCGATCAGTTGCCGATGCGGTCGCAGCGTCGTCAGCGCTGTCTTGCCAACGAAATCGCGCGAACTCGCAAGATCGACGGTCCACGTCAATCCGGACTCGAGCGGTGTCACGGTTTCGTCCATGTCCTGGCCATAGAGATTCATGCCCGCTTCCAGTCGCAGCGTGTCGCGCGCGCCGAGTCCGCATGGCGTCACGCCTTCGGCACGAAGCGCATTCCACAAGGCAGCAACGTTTTGCGCGGGCACAATGATCTCGAAGCCGTCTTCGCCAGTGTAGCCGGTGCGACCCACAAACAAACCTCCGTCACCGGTTGCAATCTCTACTCCGAAGAACGGCTTGAGATCGCGCGTGGGCGCTTCACTCCCCGGCAATGTGCGCCACACTTTGTCGCGCGCATTGGGCCCTTGCACCGCGATGATCGCGAGATCGGCCCGGGGCTTTAGCACAACGTCCGATCCTTGTATTTCGCGGAGCTTCGCGAGCCACGCAAGATCCTTTTCGGCGGTCGCGGCATTGACGACGAGCCGGAAATAATCCTCGCGCAGAAAATAGACGATCAAGTCATCGACAACAAACCCGTGCTGCTCGAGCATGCACGAATACAGCGCTTTTCCAGGCACCTTCAGCTTGTCAACGTTGTTGGCGAGCGCATAGCGGAGAAAATCCCGCGGCGCGCCGAGCGGTCCGCCGATATCGACAACGCGCATGTGCGAAACGTCGAACATCCCTGCATCGCGCCGCACCGCGTGGTGCTCGTCCAACTGCGAACCGTAATGGACGGGCATATGGAAGCCGCCGAAGTCGACCATCCGCGCGCCGAGGGCACGGTGAATGGCATTGAGCGGCGTCGTCTTGAGCACAGTGTCGGGGCGCAAAAAAAAAGGGGCGATGCGGTCATCCGCATTGCCCCATCTGTCCTTGGTACCTGAGAGATTGCGGCGGAAACAACCTGGTTGGTCATTCCGCCGGCGTGCCCCTTCGGTGGGCCGCACGATTGCCGTGACGGCCGCTCTCCAGATCGATCGCGTTCTGTCGCAGTCCTTTTTGCCTGAGCGGTTTCGGGATTACGCCTTCGGCGGCGCCGCATTGCATCTCGGCGCACTCTCCTGCGACGAACGGCCGAAGATTATCAGTCCCGCCACCACCGGTCAAAGTGGAGGTGGTCAGTCGCGTACTATTTCTTGAGAGTAAGGATCCAGTCAACGAGTGCTTTGACATCGGCGTCCGACGTCGTTGCGTTCGGCGGCATGGGTACTTGGCCCCACACGCCCGAGCCACCCTCTTTCACCTTCTTGGCGAGCTTGGCAGGCGCGTCCTTGTCGCCTTTGTATTTGGCGGCGACCTCCTGGTACGACGGTCCGATGATTTTCTTGTCGACGGCGTGACACGCTGTGCAGCCATCTTTTTTCATCATCGCTTCCGCGGCGGCCATATCGAGCGACGCGGCCTCTGCGTTGCCGATCACGAGCAGTGCGGACGCGAGTCCAGCCAATACGAATTTCATTGTCTTGTTCCCCACGAGTTAATTGGACCTACGCTTGCGGCCGTCGGATGGTACCCGAAACGGCGCCGATGATGCGAGCGTCGCAGGGCTTCAGCGCCCCGCCACGAGGGCCCGTTCGACGTCGGCGACCGAAGTGATCGGCGGCAAACACAACGTCCCCTTGCACACCCATGCGACGGCGCCGTGCAGCGGCTTCTTGCCCTTCACGAGCGCAGGCGGCGGCCAATCGACCGACGTCAGATTGAACACGCGAACATTCGGCCGATAGCGGCGTTCGAGTGTCTGTTGCCAAGTGCGTGCTTCCTGCGCGTCGCCGGCTAGCAAGACCGAGGTCGGCGGTGCCTCGAGATCTTCCAGCGCCGTCAGCAGCGTCGAGTGGCCCGAAGGCGCCTGCGCAAGCGTTGGCGCGAACAGCCGCACCGCACGTTCGGCTGCCTCAAGATATCGCGGGTCATTGGCGAGATGGCCGAGAACGATGAGAGCTTGCGCAGCGACGCCGTTGCCCGAAGGTGTCGCGCCATCGCGTCCGGGTTTCGTGCGATGAAAAAGCTTTTCGTGATCGTGGCTCGTGAACCAGAAGCCGCCGTTCTTCCGGTCTTCAAAACGCGTGAGAAGCGCATCGCCGAGCGCGCAGGCGAGCTCGAAATCTTGCCGGCGAAACCACATTTGCATGACTTCGATCACCGCCATCAACAAATAGGCATGATCGTCGAGATAGGCATTGAGCGTCGCGAGACCGTCGCGTCGCGTTGCGTAAAGGCGTCCGTCGCGCCAGGCGGATGCCGTCAATGCATCGAGCGCGGTGACCGCGAGATCGGCCCAACGTGACTCGTTTTGGGCGCGCGCTGCGCGTGCGAGTCCCGCGATCGTCAAAGCGTTCCATGCGGTCAATACCTTGTCATCGCAGCCCGGGTGAATGCGCTTCTCGCGCGCGGCGAAGAGCGCGGTTTTGGCACCCGCCAATCGCGTTTGCGCATCCGGCAGCAAAATCGACAGTCGTTGCACGATATGCGCGAGCGGCTCGACAACGCGCAGATGCCATGCGCGCTGCTCGAAGTTCGGCGGCCCGTCGAGCCCGAAGTACGGCGCGGCGACTTCCCATTCCGCCGGCGACAACAGCGCGCGGACTTCGTCGGGCGTCCATACGTAGAACTTGCCTTCTTCGCCTTCGCTGTCGGCATCGAGGCTTGACCAGAATGTGCCATCGGGGGCACGCATCTCTCGTACGAGCCAGCCGACGATGGCGCGTGCGACATCGCCGAACGCGGGCTCGCCTGTTGCGCGGCCCAGGTCGGCATAAAGTGCGAGCAGCGGACCGTTGTCGTAGAGCATCTTCTCGAAGTGCGGAATCGTCCATTCGGCGTCGACGCTGTAGCGGCAAAAACCGCCGCCGAGATGATCATTGATTCCGCCTTCGGCCATCCGTGCCAGCGTCGTGCGAACGATCGTCAGCGCCTCCGAATCCTTCGCCATGCCGAACGCGCGCAGGCAGAAGTCGATCTCGGCCGGATGCGGGAATTTGGGCGCACCGCCAAAGCCGCCCTGAACGGGGTCGAAGCTGCGCTTCAATTCGGCGAGCGCGATTCCAGGCGAACGTCCGGGCAATGGAGAGCCGGCCGGCTGGGTGGGCTCGAGCGATGCCATCGCTTCGGCGAGATGGCGGCTTTGCTCGGCGATCGCGCTGCCCTTTTCGCGATAGGCGTTTGCGATCTGAGGCAGGATATCGACGAAGCCCGCAAGGCCATAGCGACCCTCCTTCGGGAAGTACGTGCCGGCGAAAAACGGCTCGCCGGACGGCGTCAAGAAAACCGTCAGCGGCCAGCCGCCGGTCCGCCGCGTGAGCAGCGCGTGCGCGGTCTGATAAATCTGATCGAGGTCGGGCCGCTCTTCGCGATCGACCTTGATATTGATGAAACGCTCGTTCATCGCCCGTGCGACGGCGGGATCCTCGAACGACTCATGCGCCATCACGTGACACCAATGGCACGCCGAATAACCGATCGAGAGGAGGATCGGTTTATTTTCGGTGAACGCGCGCTTAAGCGCTTCGTCGCCCCACGGATACCACTCCACCGGATTGTCCGCATGCTGACGGAGATACGGCGACGTCGCGGAGGCCAGGCGGTTGGGCATGACGAAATCATATACCGCTCGCCCGCTACTGAGCGCTTCGCGGAGCGCGCCACGATCGGCGCGTTTTGTGAAGTTGTTATACGGCCGAAACTTTAGACCGTGTCTTCATACGCCACCCGCTCGAAATCCGCGCCACGCTGAATCAGTCGGGTCAGCCGAAACTTGCGTTCGGGGCCACCATCCGTCGAGCGCAGCACGCGCCCGGGTGTGAAGGCACGTGGCTGCATGATGAGCGTTGCGCGATCTTCCGGCGCTTCCGCCAACAGAATCGCAGGCAGCGGCGGCTCCTCGGCCATCGACGTCGAGACCGATCGCATGGTCAGCGCACGAGGCGTACCTGGCCAGAGCTTGAGTGCAAGCGCCAACTCGCCTTCCATTCTGCGAGCGACCCGCGAGACAAAGCCGACACGCGTGCGCTCTTCGTCGCGCACGACGATCAGTTGCTCGAGTGACCAGCGATAGTGTCCATCGTTTTCGCGGCTAAGCGACGCGTCGCGCCATTCGTAGCGGCCTCGCCACGGCTCCCACGGCCACTCGCGCTCGGCTTCTTCCTTGTACCGGTCGTAGTGAGTAAGCGCGGCGAGCGACTTCAGGTGCTGTTGCGCACCGTGAAATGTGCGCTCCATCTTGTCCTCGCGCTCGAATGTCCGGCCGCCGACGCGGAAGAATGCGCACAAGAGTCCGCCGGTGGCAAGATCGAGAGGCGTATCGGCATCGTCCGTTGCCACGCGGCCCGCGCGGCACCAGTGAGCTTCCAGATGGGTGAGGAGCGCGACACATTGTTCGACTGAAACGTCCTGACCCAATTGCAATTCGCCGGGGTTCGCGCCAGTGGAAAGCCGCCTTAACCGGCCCCGAACGCTGGTTGCAACCTTCCCGGTGTAACCGAAACGCAGCGCCGGCGGCGCATCTTTGGGCGCGACGAGTACAAGCGTTGCACCGGTGGCGCTGTCGAGATCCATCAAAATGACAGGACCTTCGGTTTCGCGTTGCTGAGCATAGGGAAACAGCTTGCGCGCCCACTGGCCGAGCCACCGATCGGCGAGCTCGATCTGCCGGACGGTCATCGCGCATGGATCGGCAAGACTCAATAGCAGCGCATGGCTGTAGGTCGAATAACAGGATGTTCCAACCGCGAAGGGCATCAGTTCGTCGGTCACCGCCGTTACGGCGCAGTCGAGCATCTCTGCCAATCGATAGTAGGCATGCAGCTCATGCCATACCGATACGGGCGGCGCGCGTCGCGCCAATCCATGAACGAGCACGAGCTGTTTGCCGACGTAAAGCCCGCGCTGAAGGATTTTCGCTTTGACGCCTTGCAGTTCGGCGTCACCCTCGATCAGCGGCTTCAAGCACGCGGAATATTGTTCCCAGAGCGCTTGCCATAACGCGACGGATTGGTCGATCGCCTCGGTTTCGCGGGCGCTCTCGGGCTGCGGTTTGCCCGCAAATCGTCGCGCGAGCTCCGTATGCAAATGGCTGACCTGGTCGCGCAAAATCTCGGCGAATTTCGCGCGCTCCCGCGCCGGAAAATCTGCGGCAGCGAGCGCGCGTAATTGACCTACCATCGTTTCGTTCGCTTGCCCGACCGGCATGAACGACAGCGTCTTGGCCCATTTGCCGGCGGTGTCCACGTCGGAGAAGAGCAATCGCGGTGCCGGTGACGACGGCGCTTGCGGCGGCGGCACCGGCGGGCTTATTGCGTCCTGGAGCGTTGTATCGGTCATGGCATCAACCTTCGGCGAGCCGGGCGGAGAGCTCCGCGGCGAAATTTGGCGGAAGCATAGGTTCGGCCGAATCGCGCTTCGGTGCGCCCCAGACCGGATTCGGAAAATGCGAGTCGCTCTCGAAGCGCGGGATGACGTGCCAATGCAAATGGGGTGTGACATTGCCTAAACTGGCCAGATTGACCTTGTGCGGCGAAACGAGCGCGCGCAGTGCGGCCTCGACAGCGAATACGATGCGCATCAAATGATCCCGCTCCACGACAGCGAGGTCGGTCATTTCGCGCACGTGCGCATTCCAGACTACCCGACAGAAGCCGGCGAACGGCTCGTCGGCGATTACGACACGGCAGCGTCCGTCGTCGTACACCTTGAGGCCCCCATCGCCGCTGCAAAAAGGACAGGTCGAGTCCATTACCGGCAGTCGAGGGCTGGGAGCCTGTTACAGATCACGCGGCCAGCCCCGGTTAACGCGCTTACAGCATAGGCAACCCGCCCGCCAACCTGCCGTCGGTGGGCACTGTTCGGCGTCCCGCGCCAGCGGCATCGATGCGGGAACGCCTCCAGACCTCTTCGAGCAAGGAACGCGCCAGTGAATGGACCCCCACGCCCGCGCCTTCGGCGCTTCGCTGCCCCCAAAGGGGGCGCAATTCCGTCCTTGGAACGGTCCTGCGGCGGGAATGACCCTCGCCGATGCGGTTGATGCTACTCGGTAAATGAATGGGGAATATTCCGCCGGGCTCGTGTCGATTCCTCCGCGGCGCGCCGCTGCGCGAACAACTAATCTTGCTCCCATGAACACGACGCACCGCAAAACCTCCCGGCCGGCAACGGTTGATTGCCGGGACTCCCGCGGACAGCTTGCCTCCGCCCGCGAAGGCGCGCCAGACGGCCGCCGTCGCGGGATTTTTTCCCGGCAAGGCGTCGGACACGATGCAAAGGAGTTGACGATGGAACCCGGCTTGAATCCGCTGCTATACGATGACTGCGAAATGCTTACGCTATCATCGACGAAAAGCAAAGAATCGCGTGAGACGCGGACCCACAAAAAGTCGCGCGCGGCCGAGTACATCGCGGCGCTGTACATCGCGCTTCTCGTTTGCACGCCATGGCTAGTTCGCGATGCGTCACTGTTCCGGCCGCCTTCGACCGGCATCGAAATGCATTTGAGCGCCGCGACGTTGCATGCAGACGCGGTGAAGCTCACAGCGCAGGCGCCCACTCGCTGAATCGAAAAGCGCTGCGCAAGGACGCAGTGCGTTTCGCGCCGCTCAAATCAACGCTTGTCGATCATCGGCGGTCGCCAGCTTGCGACCACCGCGCCGGGTGCACGCAGCATACGGATCATCCGCAACGCGTTTTCTCGACCGCGATAATAGCCCGGTAGACGCAACGTTTCGACGAATCCCGCGCTTCGATAGAGGCGGCGCGCTGCGGTGTTGCCCGCGCGGAGCTCGACGTGGATCGACGACATGCCCGCCACCGTTGCGGAATCCAGCAGCCACGCAATCAATCGCCGCGCTATGCCGCGCCGCTGATACGTCGGCGACACGGCGAGCAGCCTCAAATGCGCGCGCTCGTCGCCAAACGGCATTACGGCAAAGGCGATCACATCCGCGCCGTCGCGCGCGACAAGCGCCACTGTTTCGGGATCAGCGATGAGACGCGCAATGCGCTCGGCACGGTACTCCCACCCGAGACCCGCTTCGATCAGGTCGCGCGACATCAGCGCGAGCGTGAGCGCGTCGCTGCGGCGCGCGAATCCCAAGACGATGCTTCGCGGGTCCATCCCCGATTGTGCCACGGCACTTATCGGCCGGTAAGTCGACTCAACAATCTCCGGAGCGGCGAACGCGGTTTCGGCAGCACCCCGGGCATCGGATCGAAGTAACGCCGATGGACATAGCACCAGCCCCACGTATCGCCGCGCTCGAGCGACGCGATCATCGGATGGCCCGTCGTATTGAAATGTTGCAACGCGTGGGCATGTTGCGAGTCTTCACAACAGCCCACGTGGCCGCACGTGAGACAGATGCGCAGTTGTGTCCACGTCGAACCGATGGCGATGCAGCCCTCGCAGCCGTCGGTGCGCGGCGCTACTTCGTGAATTTCGGCGAAATGTTCGCACTGCTGCGTCATTTGCAACAAAGTTGGCGTGTGGATTTCCGATTGTAGACGCAGCGGCGTTAGCCCCAAACGTCGTGTCGCAACACGCGATGGCACAATCGCTTCTTCAAGAGACAAGAAAAACGAATCGACGAGGTCCGCGACGAATGCCTGCTACCCATGTCACCGCGCGCTACGTACCGGGCGAAGTGGAATCGGCCGACGCGTGGGTGCGTTTGATCGTAACGCTGACGTTGTCGACCATCGGCGGAGTCGGCATGTGGGCGGTCGTGGTTGCGCTTCCCCCCGTGCAAACGGAGTTCGGCGTCGCCCGTGGTGCTGCGTCGCTGCCCTATACGCTGACGATGGTGTCTTTCGGACTGTGCAGCATAATGATGGGCCGACTATCGGATCGTTTCGGCATCATCGTGCCGATCGTCATCGGTGCAATCGCGCTCGGGCTTGGTTACGCTGCTGCGGCATTTGCCGGCAGCTTGTGGCAGTACACGCTCGCGCAAGGAGTGTTGATCGGCGCCGGAAGTTCGGCCACTTTCGCGCCTTTACTTGCGCACACGTCATTGTGGTTCGATAGGCGGCGCGGCATCGCGGTCGCGATCTTTGCGAGCGGCAACTATCTCGCGGGTACGTTATGGCCACCGGTCGTTCAGCACTTCATCGAAACGGTGGGCTGGCGCGACACCTATTTCGGTATCGGGCTGTTCTGTCTCGCGACGATGCTGCCGCTCACGTGGTTCCTGCGCAGGCCACCTCCCGTCGTCGTACACGAGCCCAAGCATGCTGCGACGATGCCCCATGCGATGCATGCACTCGGCCTCTCGAACCGCTCGCTGCAAACGCTGCTGGTCATCGCCGGCTTATCGTGCTGCGTCGCGATGTCGATGCCGCAGGTCCATCTCGTCGCTTATTGCAGCGACCTTGGCTACGGACCTGCGCGCGGCGCGCAGATGCTGTCCCTGATGCTCGCATGCGGCATCATCAGTCGGCTGACGTTCGGCTTCATTTGTGACCGCATTGGCGGTCTTCGCACGCTGCTGCTCGGCTCCGGATTGCAAGGGCTCGCGCTGCTGCTCTTCCTCCCGTTCAACGGGCTCGTCTCGCTTTATGTGATCTCGGCGCTGTTCGGTCTGTTTCAAGGCGGCATCGTGCCGTCGTACGCGATCATCGTTCGCGAGTTCTTCTCTCCGTCAGAGGCCGGAACGCGAGTGGGCATCGTGATCACGGCAACGCTGTTCGGCATGGCGCTCGGCGGCTGGATGTCAGGCGTGATCTACGACCTGACAGGTTCGTATCAAGCCGCTTTCTTGAACGGGATCGGGTGGAATCTGCTGAACGTTTCGATCGCGCTCTTCCTCCTCCGACGGTCGACCGCCGAGCCGGCGCTGGCGTGAACGGCGCGTTGCCGTTCGTCCTACGCGTCGATGGGAGAGGGACCGACTGCGGCGACACATCGCATTGGAGAGACTTTAGATCGGGCTTCCGGCATGTGACCCATGCCCCCCGCGATTCGGATGCCATCCCTTCCATGCAACCCATGCGGAGCCTCATATGGATCAAGACACCCTGGTACTTGCCGTCGAACTCTTTGCCCTATTCGTTTTCGGTGGCCTCGGGCTTTGGCTCGCCTACAAAAAGCAGCAATCGCCCGCGCACGAACCGGAAACGCCGCATTACGACATGCGCCGCGACGGCCAACGCTTAGCCCACAACGACTGACGCGCACAACGGAATTCGATATGCCCTACCACGATATTTCCGATCTGCCCGCGGCCCAAGTGGATCAATACGACCGCCATCAGAAAGAAGCTTTTCTCAAGGCCTTCAACAACGCCTATGAGCAATATGGGCACGACGAGCGTCGTGCATTCGCCGTTGCCCATCACGCGGCAAAACAGGCAGGCAAGAAGGAAGACGCAACGACCTGAGCGTCGGGCGATCGTTATTTATCCGGCGCGCTCGAAGCGCCGCAGCTGAATCGCCTCCGCGATGTGCGGCGTGGCGATCGTCGCGCTGCCAGCAAGATCGGCGATCGTGCGCGCCACCTTGATGATCCGATGGTAGGCTCGCGCCGACAGCGACATTCGCGTCATCGCTTTTGCGAGCAGCGTTTCAGCGGCGGCCTCCGGACGGCAGTGCGCGACCACTTCGGGAACGGTCAAGCGCGCGTTGGACTTGCATTGCCGATTGCGCTGTAGCGCATGCGCTGCGACAACGCGCGCACGTACTTGCGCCGATGATTCGCTGGGGGATGGCGCACACGACATTGCCAGCGCATCAGCCGAAACCGAGGGCACTTCGATCGCGAGATCCAGTCGATCGATCAGCGGACCCGAAACGCGCCCGCGATAGCGCGCGATTTGATCGGCGCCGCAACCACAACGCCCGCTCGGGTGGCCAAGCCAGCCGCAGGGACACGGATTCATCGCTGCAACGAGCTGGAATTGAGCCGGATACGTGTTTTGACGCGCGGCGCGGGAAATGTTGATCACGCCCGATTCCAACGGCTCGCGCAACACTTCGAGCACGCGACGATCCCATTCGGGCAGTTCGTCTAAGAACAAGACGCCGTGATGCGCAAGCGATATCTCGCCCGGGCGCGGGTTGCTGCCGCCGCCGACCAGCGCGACCGCGCTTGCCGTGTGGTGCGGCGCGCGATAGGGACGCTCACGCCACCGCTCGGGTGTGAATCGGCCGGCAAGCGATGCAAGCGCCGCCGCTTCGAGCGCTTCGTCTTCCGCAAGGGGTGGCAACAGCGACGGCAGTCGCTGCGCCAGCATCGACTTGCCGGTTCCGGGCGGCCCGACGAACAGCACGCTGTGGCGTCCCGCCGCAGCGATTTCGAGCGCGCGTTTGGCCTGCGCTTGTCCGCGGACGTCACTCAGATCGGGCCCTGCCTCACGAAGAACCGTCGGACCCGCGGCCATCGCGGGCAGCCGCTCGCGCCCGGTCACGTGCGCGCACACCGCGAGCAGCGACTTTGCGGGATAAACGGTCGCATCGCGTACGAGCGATGCTTCCGCCGCCGATGCCGCGGGAAGCACGAAAGCTCTGCCGTCGCGCCGCGCCGAAAGAACCATCGCCAGCGCACCGCGAATGCCGCGGAGCTCGCCGGTCAGCGCAAGTTCGCCCGCGAATTCGTATGGATCGAGGGCCGCCGCCGGAATTTGCCCGGTGGCCGCGAGAATGCCCAGTGCGATCGGCAAATCGAACCGGCCCGATTCCTTCGGCAGATCGGCCGGCGCGAGGTTGACGGTGACTTTGCGGGCGGGAAATTCGAATTGGGCGTTTTGTAGCGCGGCGCGAACGCGATCGCGTGCCTCGCGAACTTCAGCCTCCGGCAGGCCAACCAGACGCACGCCGGGCAAGCCGCCCGCGAGATGGACCTCCACCGTTACCACCGGCGCTTGAACGCCGGCGAGCGCGCGACTTCGGACGACCGCAACCGCCATTGGGTGCTCTCGCTGCCGAACATTGATCGGATGTCATGCGCGCGATCTCATCGCACGCGCTCTCGATAAACCAAGGCAACAACTCTAGCGGGACGAAAGCGGGCACGCCTTCAGCCGTTTGGCGTACCTGAGCAGAGCGCGCACTGCAGTCTGCCGCCGGGCACAGCGCAGCGTCGAGGTTCCCTAATGCTGCGCGGGCGGCG
>DASPYC010000500.1:0-11302 GCA_035636955.1 Casimicrobiaceae bacterium | reverse complement strand
GGCGTAGCGCAAGCGGACTTCGGCGCCCGGCGAAAGCCGGAAATAGCCTTTCGGTGGATCTTCGCTGAAATCGTCGCGTTCGACCCATAGCTCACGCGAAAACGGTAGCGCGCGCTTTCCCAGCTCGGGGTTTTGCGGGTGATTCGGCGCATGGCATTCCTCGCGCGCATCGGCGGGGTAATTGTCGATGACGAGCTTCAGCGGATCGAGCACGGCAATACGACGGGGCGAGCTCGCGTTCAAATCTTCGCGCATCGCGTCTTCGAGCATGCTGATATCGATCCACGAGTCCGACTTCGAAACGCCGGTCCGCTCGGCCGCCAGCCGAAAGCCCTCAGGGGTATAACCGCGTCGGCGCGCACCGACGATCGTCGGCATCCGGGGGTCGTCCCAGCCGTCGACAAACTTTTTCTCGACGAGCTCGATCAGCCGGCGTTTGGACAGCACGACGTAGGTGAAATTGAGCCGCGCGAATTCGTATTGCTGCGGCAACGGCCGGTCGAGCTGGCCGCCGTCGGCCAACTTTTCGATGATCCAGTCATACAGCGGGCGATGGTCCTGGAATTCGAGCGTGCAGATCGAATGCGTAATGCGTTCGAGCGCATCGGAGATCGAATGCGTGAAGTCGTACAGCGGATAGATGCACCATTTGTCGCCGGTGCGGTGGTGCGTTGCGTGGCGAATTCGATAGATGGCGGGATCGCGCAGGTTGATGTTGGGGCTCGCCATGTCGATCCTGAGGCGCAGCACGTGTGCGCCGTCGGCGAATTCGCCCGCGCGCATGCGGCGAAAGAGATCGAGGCTCTCGGCGACGCTGCGATCGCGGTGCGGACTGTTGAGGCCCGGCTCGGTCAGCGTTCCCCGCGTCGCCCGCATCTCCTCGGCCGATTGGCTGTCGACATACGCGAGGCCGTGCTCGATAAACCATTCGGCGAAGCGATAGAGATGATCATAGTAGTCCGACGCATGGTAACGATGCGGTCCCCAGTCGTACCCCAGCCAGCGTACCGCGTCGGCGATCGAATCCTCGTACTCGACGTCCTCCTTGAGCGGATTCGTGTCGTCGAAACGCAGATGGCAGACGCCGCCGTTCTCGGCAGCGAGCCCGAAATTCAATACGATCGACTTGGCATGACCGAAATGCAGGTAGCCGTTCGGTTCCGGCGGGAAGCGCGTGACGACACGCCCGCCATACCTGCCGCTGCGATTGTCCTCCGCAATGATCGTCCGCAAAAAATTTGCGCCGACGTTTTCACGCGCAGTCTTCGCGCCGCGCTTGTCGTTCGTTGTCGCCGTCGCGAGCGCGATTGCCTCATCGCTTGCATGTGGCGGTGCAGCATTCATTTCGGTTTGTTCATGAACAAAGTTCGAAGGAATTCATTCTACCCGGAGCGTCCCGGCGCATCCGTTTGCGGCTTACGAGGGGGAATGGGCGAGTCCTTGGAAAACCGCGCCAGACAACGGTTTCCGCGCATCGCGTCGCGCCCGCGCGACGACGTTGTCCACATTTCCTGTGGATGGCAGTGTGCATATCTTGTAAATTCGAACGCTAAGTAGTGCGGCGGCCATTGAAAAGGTTGCAATGCCTAAATTCGGGTCGATTGTTTGTGATGTGGTATCAAGGCGTTGCCATTTGTTAGCCATGCAGGTCCCCAATTCATTCACTGACACATCTGACAGAAGATTACCGACAGGTGACAATCGCGAGACAGTGCTCCGTCCTGGACAAACGATGTATTGCAGCTGCATTGTCGAAACCATCGTCGCGAACAGCGGGATTGGACTTTTATGTTGAACGAGCCTTCATCGCCGCCATCGATGCCGTCCCCAGTTGGAAGCGGACCCTATTCAACGCCGCCCGTGTTGCCTGTTTCGCTGCTGGTGTCTTCGGCGCGGCTGCTGCTCGAGCGTCAGCTGGGACTCGCTTGGGTCGCCGGAGAAATCTCGGATTGCAAGCGCGCGCCTTCGGGCCATCTGTACTTCAAGCTCAAGGATGCCGCGGCGCAGGTGCAATGCGTGTTCTTCCGCTTCAAGGCGCAGGGCCTTGGCTTCGAGCTGAAGAACGGCCTTGCCGTCGAAGTACGGGCAACGCCGTCGATCTATGAAGCGCGCGGTGAATTTCAGCTCAACGTCGAAACGATGCGTCTCGCGGGAATGGGCGCGCTGTATGAGCGATTCATCAAGCTGAAGGAGAGGCTGGAAAAGGCGGGTTGGTTCGGCGAAGCGCGCAAGCGGCGTCCGCCGGCCTATCCGCGGGCAATCGGCATCGTAACTTCGACGCGCGCCGCGGCATTATCGGACGTGCTGACAACGCTTTGCCGCCGCTCGCCCGCAACCCGAATCGTCGTCTATCCAGCGTCGGTGCAGGGCGATGCGGCCGCCCCGGAAATCGCCGGCGCCATTGCGCTCGCCAACCGACGGCGCGAAGTCGATGTCTTGATCGTGTGCCGCGGCGGAGGCTCGTTTGAAGATCTGTGGCCGTTCAACGAGGAAATCGTTGCACGCGCGGTGTTCGAGTCGGCACTGCCGATCATTTCGGGCGTCGGCCACGAAACCGACTTTACGATTTGCGATTTTGTCGCCGACGTGCGAGCGCCGACGCCCACGGCGGCAGCTACGCTCGCGGTGCCCGACCGCGTTGCGCTGGCGCACCGGCTCGAGCAGGTCGCGCGGCGAATAAGGCGGATAGCCGAGCACACGCTGGCTTCGCGGATCCAGCGGCTCGACCACGCATCGCGACGGTTGATTCACCCGGCCGCGCGCCTGGCGCAACAGCGCGAACGGACCGCGGCGCTCGGACAGCGGATCGCCCGCGCGTGGCGGCATCGCTTCGCATCCGACCAAAACGTGATGTCAGGCCTTTGCGGCCGACTCGTGCGTGAGCTGCGGTCACCGCTGCCGCAGACGGCACGCATTGCGGTGGCGATCGACGCGTGGCGGCGCCACGGCCGTGAAAGGATTGCGCGCCATGCCGTTCGGTTGGATGCGCTGGCGCAAAGCCTTGCGCATCTAAGTCCCGAGGCCGTCCTCACCCGCGGCTACGCACTCGTCACGACGCGCGAGGGAACGGTGGTGTTCGACGCCAAGCAAGTCGCGCCTTCCGACACGGTGCTGTTGCGGTTCGCGTGCGGCGGCGCGGAAGCGACGATCACGCGAACCGAGCAACCCTAAGCTTCGTCGGGGTCGGGATTATCAATCGCGGACGCTTCACGCCGTCGCGCGGCAATGACGTCGGCCGGCGCCGCGCCGGCAATTCGTGGCGTCTCTACGCGAACGTCGGCGTTCTGGGCGCGATGGCGGAGCGCGTGATCGATGAGCACGATCGCGAGCATCGCCTCGGCGATCGGCGTCGCACGGATGCCGACGCAAGGATCATGGCGCCCGTGTGTGTTGACGATGACCGGCTTTCCCGCTTTGTCGATCGATGCCCGATCGAGACGAATCGACGACGTCGGCTTGACCGCGATCGCAACGACGATGTCCTGACCGGTCGAAATGCCCCCGAGGATGCCGCCCGCCTGATTCGACAGAAATCCTTCGGGCGTCATCTCGTCGGAATGCTCGGTGCCCTTTTGCGCCACGGCCGCGAAGCCGGCGCCGATCTCGACCCCCTTGACGGCATTGATGCTCATCATCGCGTGCGCGATGTCGGCATCCAGCTTGTCATCGACCGGTTCGCCCCAGCCGACCGGAGCGCCCGACGCAACGACTTCGATCCGCGCGCCGCAGGAATCGCCCGATTTACGAAGCGCGTCCATGAAGGCCTCGAGGTTGGAGACGCACGACGCATTCGCGGCGAAGAAGGGATTTGCATCGACATGCGCCCAGTCCTCGAACGGAATGGCGTTGGGCCCGAGATGCGTCAGATGCCCGCGAATCGCAACGCCGTACCGTTCACTCAGCCATTTGCGTGCAATCGCGCCGGCCGCGACACGTACGGCCGTTTCGCGCGCGGATTGACGCCCCCCTCCGCGATAGTCGCGTATGCCATATTTCTGCCAATACGTGTAATCGGCGTGACCGGGACGAAACGTATCGGCGATGTTCGCGTAATCCTTGCTGCGTTGATCCTGATTGCGGATCACGAGCGCGATCGGCGTTCCGGTCGTCCGGCCCTCAAACACGCCGGATAGAATCTCGACCGTATCCGGTTCGCGCCGCTGGCTCACATGGCGCGAGGTTCCGGGCCGCCGTCGATCGAGATCGCGTTGAATGTCGACTTCGGTGAGCGCGAGCCCCGGTGGACAGCCATCGATAACGCAACCGATCGCGGGCCCATGCGATTCGCCGAAGGACGTGACGGCGAACAGTCTGCCGAGGGTGTTGCCGGACATGGAGATGGCGCTGCAGAGATGTCCGCCGACTATAGCATGCAGCATCGGCTGCCTTCGCCCGAGGGCAAGCGGTCCCTAGGGCGATGCGTCTCTTGGAAAGATTGCACGCGCACGCGAAGGATTTGCTGACACGCTTCGGTCGCGAGCGATTCACATTGATCAGTCATCCGTGATTGCGCGCATACCGCTCGCGGCATGAATCTTGAATGCGAAAGTCGTGCGGCTCAATGCCGGCGATGGAGAATACGAAATGTCAAACAGCCGATGTGTTTCGCGCCGGTCGTTCATCGGCGGCGCGGCGTTGCTCGCCGGTGCGGCGGCGACACCCGGACTGATTGTGAGTCGGACGGCGCGCGCGCAGCAGAAAGTTCCGCCAGCGAGCGTCAAATATCAGGACAAGCCGAACGGAAACCAGCAGTGCAGCAACTGTCTGCAGTTCGTTCCGGGTGGCGCGCCCACTGCGATGGGCACGTGCAAGGTCGTCGAAGGACCGGTCAGCCCGAGCGGCTATTGCATTATCTGGGTTGCGAAGCCGTAGCAGGAAGCTGGCGCATTACGTCCATACGCGTGACAGCGCGTTTCTAAGCGGCTGCTTGAGACGATAGGCAATGTCGCGGTTCGTTTGCGCCTTCGTCAGGATCTCCTCGTACTTCTCGACGCTGATGCCCTCTTTTTCGACCGCTTGCACCATTTCGTGCAACGCGGCGGCTTCAAGCTGCTGCTCTTCATCAGGCGTGCTCGCCGCTAGCAGCTTCGGTATGTAGGCGTCGTTGATGCGATGAACTTCGACGACTGCTCCGGCAAACGATTTCAATTCGGCGTCGCTGTATCCCGGCGCGGTATCGGCCTGGGTTGATCGATCGTCGGAAGAGTCCGCGGAAGGTGCCGTTTGCTCCGAAGAACGCGGCGATTGCTCCGGCGACGATGACGGCAGCTGGTCCGCCGAAGCCGACAACGGCGCGGCGCCGAAGGCAGCGAACGTCAACGCAAGAATGGTTGATCGAATCATGCCGGGCTCATTGCTTTCGTCGCGATACGCAGCACACGATGTGCCATTTCACGTTGCGACCGCAGCTACCCAGTGAAGTTCCGATGCGCATGCCCGAAGCGCGCACGCTTTCACAGACAGGAAGCGTCGCGTCAGCGTGCGTCCGACGATCGATCGGTGGAACGCGTCGACGCGGTCGGATTACGCATCTGCCGAGACAACGAGAAGGCCATCCATCCAAGCACGATGGCCGCAAGCACAAGGCTTCCCCAGAGGATCCAACGTTTGATATCGATGGGTTGCTTGAGCGCGGCGCTCTCGGGAACCGCGTTCACGGCGCCGGCACGCGCGAGCGGAAACGGCGCGGTTGCGCCCTTCGCACGATCGTAGCCCGGGACGAGTGTCTCGATCGAAAGCGCGCTTGGATTGACACGCGCGCTGCCATAAGCCAGCTCGAACGGGCCTTTGCCGCGCGCGGCGAATACGATCACGCCGGGATACCAGCCAAATGAGAGTTGCGGCGCCTTCACCCCGATGCCGCCCGCCTTTGGATCGACGCTCGCTTTCCAATAGCGATATTCGCCGCCGTTGATCGCCATCGGCGGGTTCGTCGCCTCGCCGCCATCCTGTCGCAGACGATAGAACACCGTCGATGCGACCGGATGCCATTCATCCGCTGCGGCGCCCCGAACGAACAACTGCGTCGGTGCCACGGTGTTCTGTTCCGGTAACAGCAACGTAACGCGGTCGACAGGAAACGACCCGCCGAGATCGAACTCGAATGCGCCCGGCTGATCTCGAACCGGAATGCCGGTTGCTTCGCGCCATTGTCGCGGCGCCTCGATCGCGCGCTCATTAGCCTCACCGCGCACCGACGTAAATTCCGGTGTCGCCTGCCCGGGCTCGAACGTCACGCGCAGGAATTTTGCGGTGGTAGACGGCACTTCGATGCGATCGCGCGTCAAGCGCCTGCCGCCGAACTCAAGCGCAAGCAGCGGCGAACCGGCGACGAGCGTGCGCCAGCTCATGAGATCATCGCTCGCGTCAATGCGAACGCGCGTTGTGGTATTCGTGCTCGGCGGCAGCGACATCGTCAACGCCGCGAAGGGTTCCTTCACTTCACTCGCATCGATCAAATAGCCGGCCAATCGCTCTGCGGCGACGGCCTTGCCATCGCGCGTCGAGAGATCGACAGTGGTCCCGGCCGACGTTCGACGAACGGTGATCGCGAGATCGCCAAGCTCCGTTCGCCCCGCCTCCGCACGCAATGGAAAGAACGGTAACTCGACCGCTGTGCCTGCCTCGCGTCCCGGTGCAGCCCGCGGCATGAACGCAAACGCGACGGGCGTCCCTTCCGCGTTGAACACGCGTAGATCACCCAAGTCACGGCGCACAGCGCCTTCGTAGACCGGCGCGGGAAGGTCTATGCGGAAGAACGCGCTGTCGCCCTCATTGACCAGCGGAATGCGGTACGCAAAATCCGACGGCGCTTCGGCGTGCGCCGTGAATGCGGCGACGGCCAAACACGATGCAACAACGCGGCAGCGAATCATGACATTTCCTCTTTGCGACGTGGCGGAACCGGCGCGAGATAACCAATCAACAGCAAGAGCACACCGACGCCAATGAACGACACGATGCGTTCGATGCCGCCGATGCGCGACAAGTCGACGACAAACAGCTTCACGACGACGATCGCAAGAAGCGTCGCGCCGGCAATCCATCCCACGCGCGCTCCGCGTCGATTGGCGAACACCATCACGGCGAGCGCGATGACTGACCATAACAGCGACAGGGCCGCCTGCACGAGCGTCGAATGCCACATGGCGTCGAATGCCCACGGCACGCCGTACCAGTGGTGAATCGTGCGAAGGATGATCGCGTTGGCCCAAATGAATACCAGCGCCGCGGGCACGCCGTAGACCAACTCGCGCGGAACCCAGGCGCGGATGTCGATGCCTTCCTGGGCGAGACGTTGGGTCCACAGGGCGAACGATGCCACGATCAGTCCAAGCGTGAGATCAACTGGATTGATGAGCGGCACGAACGGCAGCGGCGCCGGATTGCCGTCGTGCCCTAGATTGACGACCAACGCGAAGAGCAACGCCCACGCGACGAGCACGAACGCCGCGACGACGAGATACGCGCGCCGATGTGTCGCAAACGGCCACGATTCGCGAGGCGATAACCGGCAAATCAGTATCAGGGCGAGTGCCGGCGCAAGGCCCCACGGTACGACGCTCCATACGTTGCCGCTGCCGATGAATTCGCGCGCGAGCCAAGCGATCTCGTGCGCGGCGAGCAGCGTCATGAGCAGGACGAATCCCGCGTGTCCGGCATTTGCGGCCCACGAACCATCCGCTGGAGCGGCATCGCGATCGAACATGCGCAACATCTCGAACGATGCCAGCACGGCGAACGCCCACGCGAAGACGCTGCCGTTGGCGAACAAATGCCCACCGGCGCTCGCGGCGTGCGCGATGCCGCCGAGCGTGCATAACAGCAAGAGTGGCAAGAGGAGTCGCGCAGCAACGCGGGCGAGCGGCCACTGAAGCTTGCGTGCAGCGAATGCGAACGCCAATCCGGTTGCCGAGAGGAAGGCAACAACAACGCCGAGCTGCACATCAGCGCGGACGAAGCGATCGATCTCGCGTCCACCGGCGATCAGCCACCAAAGGGCGCCCCATGCGAATACCACTGGCGCGAGGGCGCCTTCCCAACGCCGAACCCGCTCCGCATTTCTATCGATGATCCATGCCGATATCAGACCGGCTGCGGCAATCAGCGCTGCACCGATGAATTCGCTGTTCAATACCGGTCGGGCGTTCGCCGTCGTATGCCCGACCAATTCCATCGATCCCATGCCGAAGGCAATGCCTGCCGCGATTTGCAACAGAAGACCGAAAACGCGCGCGGCCAAACGATCCTGGCGAACGCCGACCCATACGATGGCGGCGCCTTCGAGCGCCCACGTTGCCGACGTCCAGCGCGCATCGAACGCAAGCGGCACCGCGAGCGTCGCAAAGACGACACCGAGTGCCAAGAACGACTCGACCAGCAGACGCAAATCTTCGCGCCGGCGACTCCATAAGAATCGCGCGAGCACGAGATAGAGCGCCGACGCCGCCACGGCGCTCGCCGCCATTCCGAATTCGTACTGGCGGACCAGCGCCTGTTGCAATCCTGCCGCGACGAGCGGCGTGCCGAATACGATGGTTCCGTCGACGTAATGCTTGACTTCAACCGAACGCTTCAGAGCGTAGAGCACCGCGATGCCGACGTAGAACAAGAAGAACAGGATAAGAAACGGCTCCGTCGTGGCGAAATCGTTCTGACGATAACGCGTCACGCCCCACAACGTCCCGATGATGAACGTGCACGCGAAGCCCAGCAGGTTCAATAATCGCCAGGCCTTGAACCACGCGACGAAGAAAATGCCGGCGTTCAACAGTGCGTAGTACGAAAACAGCACGACATGATTGCCCGACCCGCTGGAGGTGAGAATCGGCGCGAAAAAGCCGCCGACCACACCAACCGCGGCGAGCGCGATCGCATCCTGGCGCACCGCGAGCCAACTCGACAGTGCGGCGATGACGAACAAGAGCCCAAACGCTGCACCGGGGGGCAGGAGCGCGTAGAGCTTGAGCGCCGAAAAGACGGTGATATACAGCACGCCTACGCCGCCGCCTTGCAGGATCATCGCGTACGCCGTGCGGCTGTCGCGCAACCGCCATCCAAGTACGAGCAGCGCGACGCCGCCGAGCGCGACGCCTGCGACGCGCAACTCGATCGGGACGGTGACGTGCTCGGCTGCGTATTTGAGGAGAAAGCCGACGCCGATGAAGAGCACGATGATGCCGACGCGCGCAAGCGTGTTGCCGCCGGTGATCCACGCCCAGATGCGATTGGGTTGTCCAGTCGAGCGTGCGCCGTACGCCGGCGCGGCCGGGACCGGGCCTGCTGCGGCAATCGAGGTCGTGGCCGCAGCATCCGTCGGTATCGGCGGCGTTGGCGCGCGCTCCGCGGCGATATCCACGCTCGGTGCCGGCGGAGGAGCGCTTGCTGCTTGTGGCGCGATTGTCTGCGCCGGCCGGACGAGCCCGGCCCTTTCGAGCGCTGCCTCGACTCGGGCGACGCGCTCTTCCAACGCAGCAAAACGTGTCGCCTCGACGGTGGCCGCGGATGGCGCCGGCTTCGTTGATCGCTTCTTCGATGCGTTGATCAAGAGACCCGCGACGAGTCCGACGAACGCTCCGCCTAGCAACGCCTCGAAATTGTGGCCAAGCCAAAGGCCAACGGCCGCGCCAACAAGTAATCCAATGATTGGCATCATCTCGGGCCTCCCTTGCCCGTTTTGTGCTCTATCGTTCGGCTCCACGCAGTGCTAGGACGCGAGCCTGCAACTGTTCCGGTGCAACATCCGCCGTCGGCACCGGCGGCGCAATTACGAGGGCGATGCGGGAAAATACACCGCGCAAGCGGCGCATCGCCTTGCCATCGTGCGAGCGTGAAAAGAAGCTGCCCCACAGGCCGCGCAACGCCATTGGGATCACCGGGACGGGCGTTGTCGCGACCATTTGCTGAACACCGGGTCGAAACGGATTGAGCTCGCCGGTCTCGGTAAGCTTGCCCTCGGGGAATATGCCGACGATCTCGCCGGCCGACAGCGCTTGCGCCGCTTCTGCGAATGCGCGCTCCTTCAAAGTCGGATCTTCCTTCGCAGGCGCAATCGGTATCGTTCGCATCGTGCGAAAAATGAACGACAGCACTGGAATCTGAAAGATGCGATGGTCCATCACAAAGCGAATCGGCCGGCGCACGCACGCGGCAATCACCACGGGGTCAACGTAGCTCACATGGTTGCAAACGAGGATGCACGGGCCCTCCTCGGGGATGTTGTCGAGACCTTCCGTGCGCACGCGATAAAACGTATGCACGAGGAGCCACGCAAGGAAGCGCATCAGGAACTCGGGCACCAGCGTGTAGATGTAGAGCGCCACCGCAGCGTTCATCACGCCGACGACAAGAAATAGCTGCGGAATCGTCAGCCCGGCCTTCAGCAGTCCGATCGCAATGGCGGCCGACACGACGATAAAGAGAGAGTTCAGGATGTTGTTGGCGGCGATGATCCGCGAACGGTGCGTCGGCGCCGAGCGTTGCTGGATCAGCGCGTAGAGCGGCACAATGTAGAAGCCGCCGAACATCCCGAGCAGCATGATGTCGGCAATGACGCGCCAGTGCTGCGGCCACGGCAGAAACGCAGCGAGACCGCCTTGACCCACCGCGCTCATGTGCCGCGTCGCGAGCCACAGGTCGAGCGCAAATAGCGTGAGGCCGATCGAGCCGAACGGCACCAGTCCAAGCTCGACCTTGCGGCCCGACATCCGCTCGCACAGCAAGGATCCCGCGCCGATGCCGATCGAAAACGTCGCGAGCAGGAACGTGAACACGTGCTCGTCGCCGCCCAGTACGTCGCGCGTGAACACCGGGAGCTGCGCGAGATAGATGGCGCCGTAGAACCAGAACCACGAGATGCCGAGCATCGACCGCCAAACGACGATTTCCGTTTGCGCGAACCGGAGGTTCTTCCATGTCTCGGTGATGGGGTTCCAGTTGATCTGCAGGTCCGGCGCCGGCGCAGGCGTTGCAGGAATCGCGCGACTGATGAGCCAGCCTGCGATCGCGATGGCGATGCCGAGCGTGCCGGCCAAGAGGGGCCCGCCGGGCTTGATCGCGACGACGAGACCGCCCGCGATCGTGCCGAGCAGGATGGCGACGAACGTGCCCATCTCGACCATGCCGTTGCCGCCGACCAGCTCTTCGGTCTTGAGCGTCTGTGGGAGGATTGCGTACTTGACCGGACCGAACAGCGTCGAGTGCACGCCCAGAAGCGCGAGAGCCAGAAACAGCAGGATGACGCTGCGTTGCCAGAAGCCGGTGAGCGCGATGATCATGATCGCAATCTCGAGCAGCTTGATCA
>DASPYC010000499.1:0-3581 GCA_035636955.1 Casimicrobiaceae bacterium | reverse complement strand
GGTCAACAATCCCGAACGCCAGGCGCAGGTCGGATTCAGCCTGACGACGTTCATCGTGTCGACGAAATTTATCGCGAAGAAGGCGAACAACCTGAAGACGCTTAATGATCTGAAAGGCAAGACGGTTGTCTGCACCGCGGGGACGAACACCCTTGCTCGAGTAAATGGCCTCAACGCCAAGAACAATCTCGGCATGACCGTGTTGACCGGCAAGGATCATGCGGAATCGTTACTGATGGTCGATACCAACCGTGCGGTTGCGTTTTTCGAAGACGACATCCTGTTGACCGGCCTCGCCGCCAACGCACGCAATCCAGCCGAGTGGGCGATCGGCACCGAGGCATACAGCATCGATCCGTATGCGTTGATGCTGCCGCGTGGCGATGTTGCGTTCAAACGCGTCGTCGATCGTGAGCTCACCGGCCTGATGAAGAGCGGCGAAATCCTGAAAATCTACGACAAGTGGTACGCGAAGCCGATTCCGCCGAAGAATGTCGCGCTCAATTTTCCGTTGAGTCCCGCACTCAAGAAGGCGTTCGAAAAGCCGACCGATTCGCCGGATCCCGCAGCGTACGAATGAGCGCCGCGGCTCGCGCAGGGGTGGAGGCACATGTCCGGTAGTGAACGCCTGCCGCCGCTCGACCCCGATGCGCTGACTGAAGCGCAGCGTCGCGCGGCGGACGAGCTCATCGCAGGACCGCGCGGGGGCGTCATCGGCCCGTTCGTACCGCTGCTGCGCAGCCCCGAATTGATGGTGCACGCGCAGCGGATGGGCGAGTACCTCCGTTATCGCAGCGCAATCGGCACGCGACTCTCCGAGTTGGTGATCCTGCTGATCGCTCGCTTCTGGTCGCAGCACGTCGAATGGGCGATTCATGTGCCGATCGCGACCAAAGTCGGCATTCCCACTGACACGATCAACGCGATTGCCGCCGGCGGACGCCCTACGAGGTTGACGGACGACGAAACGCTCGTCTACGACTTCTGTCTCGAGCTGAACGTCAATCAGGACATAAGCGATGCAACCTTCGATCGTGCCCTCGCGCGCTTCGGCGAACACGGCGTCATCGATCTGCTAGGGATCAACGGCTACTACACGTTCCTGGCGATGGTGATGAATGGCGCGCGGACCGCGCCGGCCGAAGCGACTGGCACGCCACTTCTGCCGCTGCCACCTCGAACCTGGTTTGCGGCTTGAATTACTGAACCGGCTGCGCTGCCGCCTCGGCGATGGCATGCGCGAGCGATTCCGCGCAGCGATCGGCGAGCGCTTTGTCGCGCGCCTCGACCATCACGCGGAGAACGGGTTCGGTCCCCGAGGGCCGCAGCAACACGCGACCGGCGGTGCCGAGCGAGCTTAGAACTTCCGTTTCCGCAGCGCGCACAGCGATGTTGCTTTTCCAATCCCAATTGCGCGTCACGGGGACGTTGATCAGCCGTTGCGGAAACAGTACGACTGGCGCAGCGGCTTCAGCGAGCGTCGTCCCTTGTTCGATCACCGCGCGAAGCACCGCCAGTGCGGCGACGATCGCATCGCCTGTCGTGTGCTTATCCAGACAGATGATGTGCCCCGAATTCTCGCCGCCCAATTGCCACCGCTTGATGAGCAGCTGCTCCAGCACGTAACGATCGCCGACTTTCGCGCGGTCGAGCGCGATACCTTCGCGCGCCAGCGCTTGCTCGAAGCCTAAATTGCTCATCAGCGTTCCGACGACGCCCCCCGACAAAACGCCGCGCCGTTGATAATCACGCGCGATGACGTAGAGCAATTGATCGCCGTCGTAGATCGCACCTGCACCATCCACCATAAGCAGCCGATCGCCGTCGCCATCGAGCGCAATGCCGAAGTCGGCGCTATTGCGCATCACTTCTTCGACGAGGCGCTGCGGTTTTGCGACGCCGCAATCGGCGTTGATGTTCATGCCGTTCGGCTCATCGCCGATCGCAATGACATCGGCGCCAAGCTCGTGGAACACCGGCGGCGCGATGTGGTAGCCCGCGCCGTGCGCGCAGTCGACGACGAGGCGCAATCCGCGTAAGTCAAGTTCGGATGGAAACGTGCTTTTGCAAAACTCGATGTAACGGCCGGCTGCGTCGTCGATGCGCCGCGCTTTGCCAAGGTCAGCCGACGGCGCGCACACGAGCGGCATGTCCATTGCGCGCTCAATTTCCGCTTCGACCGCGTCCGCCAGCTTGGCACCCGCCGCTGAAAAGAATTTGATGCCGTTGTCGTCAAAGGGATTGTGCGACGCACTGACAACGACGCCGGCAGACAGGCGCAAAGCACGCGTCAAATAGGCGATACCCGGCGTCGGTAACGGTCCGCACAAGTAAACGTCGACGCCCGCCGCTGAAAATCCGGATTCCAGCGCGGCTTCCAGCAAGTAGCCCGAGATTCGTGTGTCCTTGCCAATCAGGACGCTCGGGCGCTCGCCGCGCCTCGAGCCATCGGCCGCCGCAAGCGTACGTCCAGCGGCCCAGCCGAGTTTCAAGATCAGCTCGGGTGTGATCGGCGGCTGACCCACGCGACCGCGTATTCCGTCAGTGCCGAAGTAATGTCGCTGCGTCATGATGTCGCCTCGTTTCCTTTTTCGATTGCCCACCAGACCTTCAGCGCGTCGACCGTCTCCCTGACGTCGTGAACGCGAATAATTGATGCGCCGTGCGCCACCGCTGAAAGAGCCGCGGCAATGCTCGCGACAAGCCGGTCATCGGCCGATCGACCGGTCAGCGCACCGAGCGTCGATTTGCGCGAGAGACCTGCGACGATTGGCAATCCCAGCGATGCGATCGCAGAAAGCTCGCGCAGCAAGCGCAGATTATGCGCGACTGTCTTACCAAAGCCAAAGCCGGGATCGACGGCGATCCGTTCGTCCGCGATGCCCGCCGCCTTGCATGCAACGACGCGTTGCTCGAGAAAACGCCGCACGTCCGCGACCACATCGCCATAAACCGGCGCACTCTGCATCGTTCGCGGCTCTCCTTGCATGTGCATCAGGCACACGGCGACACCGCGTTTTGCGACGATCTCGAGCGTTTCCGATGCCCGGAGTGCGCGCACGTCGTTGATCATCGAAGCGCCTGCCGCAATTGCGGCGCGCATGACGGCAGGTTTCATCGTGTCCACCGAAATTACCGCGTCGTCGCTAACGAGCGCTTCGACGATCGGAATGACGCGCTCGATTTCGTCCGCTTCCGATGTCGGCAGCGCACCGGGCCGCGTCGATTCGCCGCCGATGTCGATGATGTCGGCGCCGTCGGCGAGCATCGCGCGCGCATGGGCGAGCGCGCGATCGAGGTCGAGGAACCGGCCGCCGTCCGAAAAGGAATCCGGCGTGACGTTAAGCACGCCCATCACACGCGGGCGCGACAGATCGAGCAGGTGGTGGCCGCAGCGGAGGATCGGTGTCTCACGCATCGGCGGAACCGCTTCACTTCAGCGGTGAGCGCGGGGCAGGCGCCCGTGGACCACGCTGGCCGTCACGGGTGGTGCGACGAGCGAAAAGTAGGGTCAGACACCAGTTTCCGCGGAAGTGAGGTCAATCACCCACATCTTGGGAAAGTGGTGTCTGACCCTACTT
>DASPYC010000498.1:0-3698 GCA_035636955.1 Casimicrobiaceae bacterium | reverse complement strand
GGCACGCGCTCGTGTTCAACGTCATTTCGTTGGTCACGTTCCTTGCCGCCGTCTTGTTTCTGGCAACGAGGGGACTGAACCTCGGCGTCGACTTCCGTGGCGGCACCGTCATCGAAGTCGCGTACGAACACGCCGTCGACTTCAACCGCGTTCGTGGCGCAATCGACAAGCTCGCGCTCGGCGAATATTCGGCGCAAAGCTTCGGCAGTTCTAATACGGCGCTCATTCGGCTCCCACTGAAGGAGGGCGTATCGAGCGCCCAGCTGTCGGAGCGCGTCATGGCGGCCCTCAAGGCCGACGATCCGACGGCCACTCAGAAGCGCGTTGAGTTCGTCGGCCCGCAGGTCGGCAAGGAGCTCTACGAGAACGGTGCGCTGGCACTGCTGCTCGTGTCGCTCGGCATCGTCGGCTATCTGGCACTGCGCTTCGAATGGCGCTTCGCGGTCGCCGCGATCATCGCCAACTTGCACGACGTGATCATCATTCTGGGTTTCTTCGCGTTCTTCCAGTGGGAGTTTTCCCTGCCGGTTCTCGCTGCCGTACTCGCGGTGCTGGGCTACTCAGTCAACGAATCGGTCGTGATCGCCGACCGGATTCGCGAGAATTTCCGCAAGATGCGCAAGGCCACGGTGATGCACGTCATCGACAGCGCGATCACCAGCACGATGTCGCGAACGATCATCACCCACGGCTGCACATTGCTGATGGTGATGTCGATCTTTTTCTTTGGCGGCGAGACGCTGCATCACTTTGCGCTCGCGCTCGCGATCGGCATCTGTTTCGGCATCTATTCGTCGGCGTTGGTGATGGCAGCGCTCGTGATGTGGCTTGGCGTGTCGCGTGAAGATTTGGTAAAGCCGGACAAGAAGCGCAGCGGTCCCGAGGGCGAGAAGATCCTTCCCTGAAAGTAAACGGGCAAAAGTTTCGCTCGCTTTGCCAGCACAACACTTTTGCCCGACTTCCTTCCCACTTGGCCGCCGGTCGCGAACAGCTTCATGTTGTTCGGCCTGTTATTGCTCGCCGGATTGATCGGCGGCCGGATTGCATCGCGCACGCATGTGCTTCCGTCGATCACCGGATACATTGCCATCGGCTTTATTCTCGGTCCCGGCGTGCTTGGTTTGCTGAACGAGGAAGCGTTGCGCGAGACGCGCATCTTCGCGGACATCTCGCTTGGGCTCGTCGTATTCGAGCTCGGCCGCCGGCTCGACCTCCAATGGGCGCGCCACGATCGCTGGCTGTTGCCCTCCGGCCTTGCGGAGAGCCTGCTATCGTTCTGTGCGATGTTTGCGCTGCTGCGCTATTTCGATATTGCACCGCTCGAAGCCGCGGTTGCCGCTACTGTTGGCGTCGCCACGGCGCCCGCGGTTGTATTGCTCGTGGCCGCGGAGCTCAAGGCCGAAGGACCCGTCACCCGGCGCGCGCTGTGGCATGTCGCGCTCAACAACATCATCGCGATGTTGGGTGTCACGCTGCTGCTGCCTTTTATCGAAGCACGCGATGCAACTTCGTTGTGGAGTCCAACCGGCCGCGCGCTGTGGCTTGTCGCAGGATCGTTTCTCCTGGGCTATGTCGCGTTCTGGATCGCGCGGGTGCTCGCACGCTTTATCGGAAAATCGGATGCGCCGCAGTTCATCCTTGTCGTCGGCATGATCGTGCTGACCGTTGGCGTCGCACAGATGGGACGCCTGTCGGTTCTCCTGGCGCTCCTCGTCTTTGGCATGGCGGCGCGTAATTTCGATCCCAACCATCGGTTGATCGATATCCGGTTCGGCCATGCCGCTCGCTTATTCTTCGTCGTCCTGTTTGTGCTGACCGGCGCCACGCTGCGGCCCGAGCAATTCGGTGAGATTGCATGGGTCGGACTCGCACTCGTGCTCGTCCGGTTGCTGGGCAAGGCTGTCGCGCTCTATCTGTTTGCCTGGCCGGCGCGAATCTCGGTACCGCAAGCGGCCACGCTTTCGCTCGCGCTGACGCCGATGGCGGGTCTTGCGATCGGCATGACCCAGCCGATCTACGACGTCGCACCTGATTTCGGGGCGCGCCTTGCGGCCATCGTGGCCTCGGGCATTGCGATTCTCCACGTGATCGGGCCTATCGCCACACGTTACGCGTTGGTCGCGTCCGGCGAAGGTGAGCAGGAAGCGAGCGACTGACATGGAACCGCTCGCGTTCAAGCATTCGCAGGCATTGACGATCGGCGTCGAGCTCGAGCTGCAGCTTGTCAATACCAGCGACTTCAACTTGGCGCCAGACGCGGACGATCTGCTGCGCCGCGCCGCCAGCGACACGCACGCCGGCGAGCTGAAGCCCGAGATCACGCAGAGCATGATCGAGATCAACTCGGGCGTTCACGAACGCTACGAAACGCTGCTCGCCGAGCTCCGCACCACGCGCGACAGGCTTGCGTCCCATGCGCGCCAGATGAACGTAGCGATCGCGGGGGGAGGTACCCATCCTTTCCAGAAATGGAAGGATCGCAAGATCTATCCGAACGAGCGTTTCTTGTCGGTCTCGGAGAAGTACGGTTTTCTGGCCAAGCAGTTTACTGTGTTCGGTCAGCATGTTCATATCGGGTGCGCGAGCGCCGACGATGCGATCTACCTCAACCACGCGCTGATCCGCTATTTGCCGCATTTCATCGCGCTCGCCGCGTCGTCGCCGTTCTATCAAGGCGTTGACACGGCGTTCGATTCGTCGCGGCTTTCGATCGTCAATACATTTCCGCTCGCGGGCACAATGCCGTTTGTCGCGGACTGGCGCGAATTCAACCAATACTTCCAGACGATGTACGACTTCGGGATTGTCAAGAGCATGAAGGACTTCTATTGGGACGTGCGGCCCAAGCCGGAGTTCGGGACGGTCGAGATACGCGTCTGCGACACGCCTCTCACCGTCGATCGCGCGGCGCAGATCGCGGCCTACGCACAAGCGTTGTCGCGGCGGTTATGGGCCGAGCGCGTCGACTGGATCACGCCTGATCTCTATCTCGTGCACAGCTATAACCGCTTCCAGGCGGCGCGTCATGGACTCGCGGGGACGCTGGTCGACCCCGCCACGCGCACCTCCATTGGCATCGGGGAGGACATTCAACGAACGCTGCGCGAGCTTTTCCCGCACGCGGTCGATCTTGAGTCCACTAACGCTCTCGAAGCAGTGCTTGCAATTGGGCGCGGCGAGGGCAACGACGCCACGTGGCTGCGCAACACGTTCACGGAAAAAACGACGTTGCCGGACGTCGTGCGCGAGCAAGCGGCGCTGTGGATGCAGGCGTAGCCCCCAACGGCCGCTCGCCGCTGATGATTACCACGCTCATCTATTCGCTGCTCGCGCTCGATCAGACGCTTGCGCAGCTCGCAGCGCAATATGGGCCATGGCTGTACGGTTTCCTGTTTCTTGTGATCTTCGCTGAAACGGGCCTTGTCGTATTTCCGTTTCTACCCGGAGACTCGATCCTGTTCATCGCCGGTACGATCGTGGCAGTCGCGAATCTCAATGTCCATGTACTAGCGCTCGTGTTGGTCATCGCGGCGATTCTCGGCGATTCGGTCAACTATGCCGTCGGGCACTACATCGGGCCCAAAGTGTTCCATGAGCCGGAGTCGCGCTGGTTCAAACGCCAATACCTGTTGCGAACGCAGGCGTTCTACGACAAATACGGCGGCGTCACGATCATCATCGGACGCTTCGTGCCGATC
>DASPYC010000497.1:0-3286 GCA_035636955.1 Casimicrobiaceae bacterium | reverse complement strand
CGGCATCACCGCCATCACAACCACAAGCCGTCCCGGGACGCGCCCAGCCTCCGTCGCTGCCCGCCCAAGCCAACCCGTCGAAACCCGGCTCCCGCTGACGCCGACAGAAATAGGAATTGATTGTGAAGCTCATTTGGAAATTCAACATCGTGCTGGTGGGGATTTGTGTACTTGGATTCGCCGTCGCGGCGGTCGTCGCGCACTCGGTGCTTCAAGCGAATGCCAAGGATGAAATCCTGCGCACCGCGCGGTTGATGATGGAAGCGGCCGGAGCGACGCGCGACTACACCAACACGCAAATCAAGCCTCTGCTCGAGACGCAGCTCAAATACACGTTCCTGCCACAGACAGTGCCTGCGTTCGCGGCGACCGAGCAGTTCAACGAGTTGCGAAAAAAGCACGCCGATTTCATTTACAAGGAGGCGACGCTCAACCCGACCAATCCGCGCGACCGCGCGAGCGATTGGGAGGCCGACATCATCAACCAGTTCCGCGCCTCGCCCGGAACGCCGGAGTCTTTTGGCGAGCGCGATACGCCGATGGGCCGCACGCTGTTTCTGGCGCGCCCGCTGCAGATCAAGAGCCAGGCGTGCCTCGAATGCCATAGCACCGTCGAGGCCGCGCCGAAGACGATGCTCGATCTGTACGGCAACGCGAACGGCTTCGGTTGGAAGATGAACGAGATCATCGGCATGCAGGTCGTCTCGGTGCCGACTACGGTTCCCGTTGCACGCGCGAACCAGGCGTTTCGCACGCTGATGTTGATGCTGGCGGCGGTTTTTCTAATGATGATTGTGCTTCTCAACGTCATGTTGTACTCGATTGTGGTCAAGCGCGTCACACGTCTGTCGAAAATCGCGGACCAGGTGAGCCTTGGAAACATGGAAGCCGGAGAATTTCGTTCACGCAGCAAGGACGAGATCGGTGTGCTGACCGATGCGCTCGGGCGAATGAAGACGAGCGTCGTGCAGGCGATGAACATGCTCGAAGACAAATAGTCGATCGGGCGAATCGCAATGGCTGATCCGTTCACTCTCGGAAAATATGAAGTCCAGAGCGTCCTCGGCAAGGGCGCGATGGGCGTCGTCTACAAAGCCTTCGATCCACACATCGAGCGCACCGTTGCGATCAAGACGGTGCGCAAGGATTTGGTGGATCCGGATCTCGCTGCGCAGTTCATGGGGCGTTTCAAGAACGAAGCGCGGGCGGCAGGCCGCCTCCATCATCCGAACATCGTTGGGGTCTACGAATACGGCGAAGACGAGAAGGTCGCGTTCATCGCGATGGAATACATCGACGGCACCGGCCTGCGCGAATATCTCAATCGCAAGGCACGGTTCGAATTCGGCCAGCTCGTCGCCATCACTTCACAGCTGTTGCAGGCGCTCGAGTTCGCCCACGCGCGCGGCGTCGTCCATCGCGATATCAAGCCCGCCAATCTGATGCTGACGTCCGGCGGCGCGCTCAAGGTCGCCGATTTCGGCATCGCACGCATCGACACGACGACGCTCACGATGACCGGCATGGTAATGGGCACGCCGTCGTACATGTCGCCCGAGCAGTGCCAAGGCAAGGACAGCGACCATCGGTCGGATCTATTCAGCGCCGGCGTTGTTCTCTATGAATTGCTGACGGGCGAGCGGCCGTTCCGCGGGTCGCCCGAAATGATCGCGTACAACATTTGCAACGAGACGCCGCGGCCGCCGTCGCAAGTGTCTTCGCTTACGCTGCCGCCTGCGATCGACGACATCATCGCGACGGCACTGGCGAAATCGCCGGATGCGCGTTTCCAGAACGCCCACGCCTTCAACCACGCACTGCAATTGGCGGCGGGCAGCATGCCCGGGGTCAGCGCGGCGCTCGAAGCGACTGTTGTGAATCTCGCCCACGTCGAGCTCGATCCGCTATCGACTGCGCAGTGGGACGATTCGACGCTCTCGACCGTCGAACGCAACTTCGCGCGTTACGTCGGCCCGATGGCGAGGCTGCTCGTTCGCAAGGCAGCGACGCGCACGCACGATGTACCGGAGCTCTATTCGCTGCTTGCGGCGAGCATCACCGATCTGGACGAACGTGCGCGATTCGTCGCGACCATGCCGGGCGCAAGCGCGGGGGTGGTGATCCGTACAGTCCACACGAGCGAGCGGCTCGTAGGATCGCACGGGCTCGCCGCGACCGGCAGTCGCGGAACAGCGCCCGTTTCGGAGCGGTCCGGCTCGTTCGGCTCGCGCGGGATGCCGCCGATTCCGCTGGAGCCTCAATTCGTGCACGAAACAACGCAGCGTTTGCTGGTCTATCTCGGTCCGATCGGTCGCGTCGTAGCGAAGAAGGCGGCGGAGCAAGCGAGAAGTCAGCAGGAATTCGTGCAGCTCGTGGCCGACCACATCGGCACGCAAGACCGCAGCGCATTCTTACGTGAAGTGGGCTTTGACGTCTAAAGGCGGCAAAACCACGAGAAGCGATCTCCACGACCCCGGCTTCGCCGGGTCGAACAGAAAATCTAAGCCCGAGGGATCAGCGCTTCGAAACGATCGCTCGGCAACACGCCGTGGAAAAGAAATCCCTGCATCTGATCGCATGTCAGATCGCGCAGGAGTCTCGCCTGCTCTTCGGTTTCGACGCCTTCGGCAACGACCTTGAAATTGAGCGCATGCGCGAGCGAGATGATCGACGATACGATCGTCAACGCCTCGGCGTTGCCCGGAAGATCGGTCAGGAACGAGCGGTCGATCTTCAGCGTCGACACGGGTAGCCGCGCCAGGTAGTTGAGCGACGAGTAGCCGGTGCCGAAGTCGTCGATCGCGATTTCGACTCCGAGCTTGCGAATCTCCTTCAACTTGTCGATCGTGTCGGCAATATCCGACAACAGTGCGCTCTCGGTGATCTCGACGTCGACGCCGGCGGCGTGTCCGCCCGCTGCGCTCACCATCTCGGCAAGCTCGGCGAAAAAGCCGCCACCGCGAAGCTGCACCGCCGAAACATTGACGGCGATACGCGGCGGTCCCAGACCTTTCGCGCGCCAGCGCGCGATGTCCTCCAGCACACGCAGCACCACGAAGCGCCCGGTATCGACGATCAATCCGGTCTCCTCCAGCAACGCCACGAATTGCTGCGTTGACACGAGACCGTTCTCGGGATCGTTCCAGCGCAACAGGGCCTCTGCGCTGACCATTGTTCTGGTCACTGCGTCCACTTTGGGTTGATAGTGGACGACGAATTGCTGCTCTTCGACGCCATAGCGCAATCGATTTTCGGTGGCGAGCCAGAGCGACAGCTCGGCATGCAT
>DASPYC010000496.1:0-3541 GCA_035636955.1 Casimicrobiaceae bacterium | reverse complement strand
CGCTTCTGGTGGATCGCGCCGCTGGCCGGATTCGGCATGGGTTCATTCATGGCGATCCAGGGCTTGTGGGCGGTGCCATGGATGATCGACGTCGATGGCATGACGCGCACAGAAGCCGCCGATCGCCTGTTTGTGCTCGGCGTCGTCATCATGCTGGGTTATCTGGGGCTTGGCATGTTCTCGTCACGGCTCGCGCAGCGCGGCATCACCCCGCGCCATCTTTTCGCCGCGGGATTTGCGACACACACGGTCGCGCTTGCGGCGATTCTGGCCGGGATCCCGGGGAGTTATGCGTGGTGGTCGGTCTACGGGATGGGCGCGGCGGTCAATGTTCTGTCGTTCACGGTGCTAAGCGCCGGCTTCGCGAAGGAGTTCGTGGCCCGCGCGAACACGGCGCTCAACTTGCTGATGTTCACCGGCAGCTTCGTGACGCAATGGGGGATCGGCGTTATCGCGGAAGCGTCGCGCGCGCGCCTGGGATTCGATAATGCCGGCGGCTTGAAACTCGCGTTTGCCGTCGTGCTCGCGCTCGACGCACTGACGCTCGTTTGGTTTGCGTACGGGTGGCGGCGTCACGGCCGTCTAGCGCCGGCAACCGCTGCGGCCTGACATCGGTTATTCCTGACATGCATCTGCATATCCTCGGCATCTGCGGCACATTCATGGGCGGAATCGCAGCCATCGCGCAGGCAGCCGGCCATCGCGTAACGGGGTGCGACGCGAATGTCTACCCGCCGATGTCGTCGCAGTTGCAAGCGTCGGGAATCGGACTTACCGAAGGATTCGAGCCCGAGCAATTACAAGGGATCGCGCGCGATGCCGATGTGTTCGTCGTCGGCAATGTCGTATCGCGCGGCAATCCGCTGATGGAGGCCATTCTGAACGCCGGACGTTCGTATATCTCCGGCCCGCAATGGCTCTACGAAAACGTGCTGCGCGATTTCTGGGTGCTCGCAGTTGCCGGTACGCACGGCAAGACGACAACCGCGGCGATGCTGGCGTGGATCCTCGAGCGCTCCGGACTCGATCCTGCGTTTGTCATCGGCGGTGTTCCGCTGGATTTCGGTGTGTCGGCACGACGCACGCGCTCGCAATTTTTTGTGATCGAAGCCGACGAATACGATACGGCGTTTTTCGACAAGCGATCCAAGTTCGTCCATTACCGTCCGCGCACCGCCATTCTCAATAATCTGGAATTCGACCATGCGGACATCTTTCCTGATCTTGCCGCGATCGAAACGCAATTTCATCATCTGGTGCGCACCGTTCCGTCGAACGGCCGACTGATCGTGAACGGCGGCGAGACGAGTCTCGGTCGCGTGCTGGCGCGCGGTTGCTGGAGCGAAGTCGAACGCTTCGGCTTCGCTCTACTCCCAGGAACCGGACAGGATTGGACGATCGCTGTCGACGGATCGATCTTGCTTGGCGGCGCGGCGCAGGGAACGCTGACGTTTGGCGAGCGCGGGCGCCACAATCAGTTGAACGCGCTCGCCGCCATCGCGGCGGCACGACATGTCGGCGTCTCTGTCGCGCAAAGCCTCGCGGCGTTGGCGTCGTTTCGCGGCGTGCGCAGGCGGCTCGAAACGCGCGGCACCGTTCGCGGAATTACCGTCTACGACGACTTTGCCCATCACCCGACAGCCATCGCGACGACGATCGATGGTCTTCGGCGGGCCGTGGGCAAGGCACGCATTCTTGCGGTGATCGAACCTCGCTCCAACACGATGAAGCTCGGGACGATGAAGGCGGCGCTCCCGGAAAGCCTGCGCGATGCCGATCGCGTTTATTGTTATGCGGCCAATCTCGGCTGGGACGTCGCGTCGGCGCTGTCGCCGATTGAAGGCAAGGCCGAGGTCCATACCGATCTCGGCGCGTTGATCGAATCGATCGCACGCGCTGCGCGGTCCGGCGATCACGTGCTCGTCATGAGCAACGGCGGCTTCGGCGGTGTTCACGACAAGCTGCTCGCGCGGCTCGCCACATGAGCGAGCGAATCATGTCGCGCTACTAAACTCTCGATCGATCGGTCGTATACGGCCGACATACGTGTTGCATCACGTCTATGCCCGGCGGCGCTCTCGCGGTATCCTTTTGACATGATTGCAAACATTCCATCCGGGCGCTTGACCGAGCTTCACGCGCCGGCATCCGACGCGGCGGAAGAGCTGATCAGCCGCGAACGCACATTCGGCGCGCGCAATTACGATCCGTTGCCCGTCGTACTGGCACGCGGCGAGGGCAGTTTCGTCTTCGACGTCGACGGTCGACGTTATCTCGATCTGATGAGCGCGTATTCGGCGGTGAGCTTCGGCCACGCGCATCCGAAGATCGTTGGCGCGTTGGTCGAGCAGGCGCAAAAGCTCGGCGTCACGTCGCGTGCCTATTTCAATAATCGACTGCCGCCCTTGTTCGAGCGGCTTGCGCAGCTGACGAGTCTCGATCGTGTGCTGCCGGCGAACGGCGGTGCGGAGGCGGTCGAGACGGCGATCAAGGCCGCGCGCAAGTGGGGCTACAAGATCAAAGGCATTCCCGACGGCCATGCCGAAATCATCGCCTGCCGCAATAATTTTCACGGCCGCACGATCACGATAACCGGTCTTTCGACCGAGCCGCAGTATCGTGACGGCTTCGGTCCTTTTCCACCCGGGCTCTTGACGATTCCGTATGGCGACGCCGACGCACTGGCGCGCACGATCACGTCCAACACGGCGGCGTTTCTGGTCGAGCCCGTGCAAGGCGAAGGCGGCATGATCGTGCCGCCGCCGGGGTATCTGGCGCGATGCGCGCAGATCTGTCGCGAGCATCACGTGCTGTTGATCTGCGATGAAATCCAGACCGGTCTTGGCCGCATCGGCAAATTTTTGGGCTGCGAGCACGAAGGCGTGATGCCCGACGGAGTCATTCTCGGCAAAGCGCTGGGCGGCGGGTTGCTGCCCGTTTCGGCGTTCATCGCGACCGATGACGTGATGCAAGTCTTTCATCCGAACGACCACGGCAATACGTTCGGCGGCAATCCGCTGGCCGCTGCCGTGGCGATGGCAGCGCTCGATGTTTTATTCGAGGAGAAATTGATCGAACGCTCGGCCGAGCTCGGCGCATGGCTTCTCTCCGATCTTCAGGATCTGCGCGGGTCGATCGTGACCGACGTTCGCGGCCGCGGCTTGTTCGTCGGCATCGAGATCGACGCGAAGCGTGCAACCGCACGCCATGTCGTCGATCGATTGCTCGCCCGCGGCATTCTGTCAAAAGACACGCACGGCACCGTGGTCCGTATCGCTCCGCCGCTCAACATTCCCCGCGATGATCTCGAGTGGGCCGCGGGCGAGATCCGGACCGTCATCCGCGAGCTCGAGCGCGAGAAAAAGCGCGCCGCGTAATTACGACCCCCACGCGTGCGGCTTCGCCGCTACGCTTTGCCCTCTGCCCCCAAAAGCGGGGACCAATTCGCGCCTTGGGACGGCCCTGCGGCGCGTAATTACGGCCGCCACGCTCTGCCCCCAAAAGCGGGGGGCAATTCGCGCCTTGGGACGGCCCTGCAGCG
>DASPYC010000495.1:0-4149 GCA_035636955.1 Casimicrobiaceae bacterium | reverse complement strand
CGGTCACGGAGGTTTCTAGAATGGAACCGCCGCTTTCGACCAAGCCGATCCGGTACATTTTGAAGTGGCAGGCGCTCGCCACGTTGGCGATCGCGGCCATCGCCGGAATTTGGGCCGGCCTGCATGGCGCGGTGTCCGCGGTGCTCGGCGGCGTGGTGAACCTCTCCGCGTGCGTCGTTTACGCGTTCGTGGTGGGGTTGGGAAAACCGACGAGTGCGGGAGCAACCGTGGTGGCGCTGTTCCGGGCCGAAGCAAGCAAGGTCCTCGTAATCGTCTTGCAATTGTGGCTGGTTCTTGCCACTTATCGGGACATCGTTCTGCCGGCTTTTTTGGCGACGTTCGTGATCACGGTATTTTTGTTTGGAGTGGCGTTGCTCGTCCGCGATTAATCAAAACAAGAGACCCCGATGGCGGCCTCCTACGAATCTCCCACTGAGTACATCCAGCACCACCTGACGTTTCTCGCGCAACCGGTGCGCGAAGGTAATTTCTGGACGGTGCATATAGACACGCTGTTAACGACACTCGTTCTCGGCGCGCTCGCGTTCGGCTTTCTATGGCTTGTCACCCGCAAGGCGACGAGCGGCGTGCCGTCGCGCACGCAGGCGTTCGTCGAGCTCGCGGTCGATTTTGTCCAGAACCAGGTCAAGGACATCTACACGGGCACGAGCAAGATCGTCGCGCCCATCGCGCTCACGACTTTCGTGCTCGTGCTGTTCATGAACGCGATGGATTTCCTGCCCGTCGACATCATGGCGTGGATCTACGAGCACGTGCTGCGGCAGGAACATTGGCGCGGCGTACCGACGGCGGACGTGAACACGACATTCGCACTCGCCCTTTCAGTATTCGCGCTGATGATTTTTTACAGCATCAAGGTCAAAGGACTCGGCGGATGGGTGCATGAGCTCTTTTGCTCGCCATTCGGTTCAAATCCCTTGCTATGGCCGTTTAATCTGCTGTTCAACGCAGTCGAATATCTGTCGAAGCCCTTGTCGCATTCGCTGCGGCTCTACGGCAACATGTATGCCGGCGAAATCATCTTTCTTCTGATCGCGTTGTGGGCGACGACCGGCCTTGTAGGCACGCTGGCGGGCGTCGTGCTGAATCTCGGTTGGGCGATATTCCACATCCTGATCGTCGTCCTGCAGGCGTATATCTTCATGATGCTGACAATTGTGTACATCGCGATGGCGCACGAGCATCACTGATTTGTTTTGCTGCACTCATTCATTCCAATTCACCGCTCCGCTCCAGAAAGGAAACAAGATGGATCCGAAACTGCAACTCGTCGCGATGATCCAGGCCTACACCGGCATCGGGATCGGCCTCATGATCGGCCTGGGCGCGCTCGGCGCGTGCGTGGGCGTCGGCATCATGTGCTCGCGCTTTCTCGAAGGCGCTGCCCGGCAGCCCGAGCTGATGCCGCAGCTGCAGGCGAAGGTATTTCTGCTGCTCGGTCTGATCGACGCGTCGTTCATCATCGGGCTCGGGATCGCGATGCTGTTTGCGTTCGGCAATCCGCTCGTTCCTGCCGGTTTGAAATAACGTCCGCGTAGCAAGGGAATCGTCATGAACATCAACCTGACGCTTCTGATGCAGGCCGCGGCTTTCGCGGCGTTCATCTGGTTCACGGCGAGGTTCATATGGCCGCCGCTGATGCGCGCGGTCGATACGCGACAGAAACAGATCGCCGATGGGCTGGCGGCCGGTGAGCAGGGCAGGAAAGAGCTGGCGAGCGCCGAAAAGCGCATCGCCGACATGCTCACCGACGCGAAATCGAAAGCCGCGGAAATTGTCGCGAACGGCGAAAAATTCAAGTCGGAAACTATGGACGCCGCAAAGACCGAGGCGAAAGCAGAGGCCGATCGCATGATTGCCGCGGCGAAGGCCGAGATCCAGCAGGAAGTTATGCGCGCGAAGGAGCAGTTGCGTAATCAAGTCGCCGACCTCGCGGTTGCCGGCGCGGCGAAGATCCTCCAGCGCGAAGTGGACGCGAAGGCGCACGCCGATCTGCTGGCATCGATTCGCACGCAACTCTAGATCGTCGCCATGGCAGAGCCCACCACCGTTGCCCGACCGTACGCCGAAGCGGCGTTCTCGCTGGCGCGCGATCAGAACGCGTTGCCGGTGTGGTCGGAGATGTTGCGCTTCACAACCACGATCGTTGCGGATCCGCGCGTGACGTCGGCGCTTGAGAATCCGCGGCTATCGACGCAGGACAAAGAGGCACTGCTCTTGTCGATCGCCGGCGAGCGCGTCACAGGCGACGGCCGCAGTTTTCTGCGCGTGCTGATCGAAGCGGACCGTATTGCGCTGATGCCGCAAATCCGCGAGCTGTTCGATTTGCTGAAGGACGAGGCGGAAAACGTTGCGAAGGCGAAGATCGAGAGTGCGTTTCCGCTCTCGCCCGAACAGACCGCCGAACTGACAGCGGCGCTCGAAAAGCGCTTCGGCAAAAAGATCGAGGCGACTGTGACAGTCAATCCGGACCTGATCGGCGGCGCGCGCATTACCGTCGGCGACGCGGTCCTGGACGGCTCCGTGCAAGCAAGGCTCGATTCGATGCGAGCGCAATTGCGCAGTTGATTGACCATTGATGGCGGCGGCGCAAGTTGTGTCGCCGATGCAACCGAGGAACTTATGCAACTCAACCCTTCCGAAATCAGCGAGCTCATCCGGTCGAAGATCCAGAACCTGGATACGGGCGCGCAAGTGCGCACGCAAGGCACCGTGGTGTCGATCACCGACGGGATCTGCCGCATTCACGGTCTCTCCGACGCCATGCAAGGCGAGATGCTCGAGTTCCCGGGCAACACGTTCGGACTTGCGCTTAATCTCGAGCGCGACTCGGTGGGATCGGTCGTGCTCGGCGAATACGAGCACATTACCGAAGGGGATACCGTCAAATGCACGGGCCGCATTCTTGCGGTTCCTGTTGGGCCTGAATTGATTGGTCGCGTCGTCAACTCGCTCGGCGAGCCCATCGACGGCAAGGGACCGATCAACGCGAAGATGACCGACGTGATCGAGAAAGTGGCGCCGGGCGTCATTGCGCGGCAGTCGGTGTCGCAGCCGGTGCAGACGGGATTGAAATCGATCGACGCGATGGTGCCGATCGGTCGCGGCCAACGGGAGCTCATCATCGGCGATCGCCAGACCGGGAAGACCGCCGTCGCCGTCGACACGATCATCAATCAAAAGGGCAAGGACCTGATCTGCATTTACGTCGCGATCGGGCAGAAGGCGTCGACTGTCGTCAACGTCGTGCGCAAGCTCGAAGAAACCGGCGCGATGGCGTACACGATCGTCGTCGCGGCGAATGCGTCCGAATCGGCGGCGATGCAATACATCGCGCCGTACTCCGGCTGCACGATGGGCGAATATTTCCGCGACCGCGGACAGGATGCGCTCATCATCTATGACGATCTGACGAAGCAGGCCTGGGCGTATCGGCAGGTATCGCTGCTCTTGCGCCGGCCGCCGGGACGCGAAGCGTATCCCGGCGACGTGTTTTATCTGCACTCGCGATTGCTCGAGCGCGCCGCGCGTGTGAATGCCGCGTATGTCGAGAAGTTCACCAAAGGCGAAGTCAAAGGGAAAACCGGATCGCTCACCGCGCTGCCGATCATCGAAACGCAGGCGGGCGACGTCACGGCGTTCGTGCCGACCAACGTGATTTCCATCACCGATGGTCAGATCTTTCTCGAGACGGATTTGTTCAACGCCGGCGTCCGCCCGGCAATCAACGCGGGCATTTCCGTGTCGCGGGTCGGCGGCAACGCGCAGACGAAGATCATCAAGAAGCTGGGCGGCGGCGTCCGCCTTGCGCTCGCGCAATATCGAGAGCTCGCGGCGTTCGCGCAATTCGCGTCCGATCTCGACGAAGCGACGCGCAAGCAATTGGATCGCGGGCGTCTCGTGACCGAGCTCATGAAACAGCCGCAATACCGTCCACTGCAGGTGAACGAGATGGCGTTGACGCTGTTCGCCGTCAACCGCGGCTATTTCGATGATGTGCCGGTCGAGAAGGCGTTGGCGTTCGAGGCCGGGCTGCGGCAATTCATGAAAAGCAAGTACGCGTCCATCATGGACAAGATCGAATCGACGAAGGACATGAGCGGCGACGACGAGAAGGCGTTGGCCGCA
>DASPYC010000494.1:0-1774 GCA_035636955.1 Casimicrobiaceae bacterium | reverse complement strand
TGTCACCGCGCAAGGCGGCACCAACGGCTGGGCGCAACTAGTTGACAGGTCCAAAAACTCGCTCCACCCCGACACGGGCACGGCTGACATTCGCAACCCGAACAAGAAAACGGACGTCATTCTCTGGATCATCGGCGACATGGAGAAGGGCCAGACCGCGAAGCTTCTGGTCGAGCTGTCGGGATCGATCCCTTCCAAGACTCCCGACTGTCAGGTTCGTTATCTCTCGGGGCCGTGGTCGGCGCTGTTCAGCATCGACGACATCCTGTTTCAAAAGAGCGATTACACCGGCCGGGTCTTGATTCAGGTCGACAGCAACGGCAATCCAAACGATTGCCGATGACCTGACGGGCACGACCGGGTGAGGTAAGGCGCGTCTGCGTTAGACGCGCCTCTTTTTTTGTACCGGTCTCGCAAGCCCGTTTGACGATACTCTTTCATCGGTATGTCGCATGTAAATCAACCGAGGTCGCGACTTCGCGACGCCAGCGCGAAATCGGGGCGCTGCTCCTCGCGCGGCTTACCATCCGGCAAAAGAAGCTGACACTCGTCGAACACGCGCGTCTTGCATCGATTGCACGTCGCGACGTCGAGCCGCGCGTAAATCGAGCGGATCGCTTCATCCTTCGTTTCGAATACGTTTTCGTGGCCGATCACATTGAGTTGACCGCCGCGCTTTAGCACGTCGCGCACCGGCGGCTTGAGGTTGCATAAGTAGAGCGTTACGCCAACCGCGCGCAGCGCGCGCGCTTCCTGTTCGAGCAGGTCGGCGCCCGACGCATCTACGAAGTTGATCGCGCTGCCGACGAGCAGCAGGTGTCGGATATCGGGCCGTTGCGCACGCGCGGCTTCGAGCTCGTCGCGAACGTGCTCGACCGCGCCGAAGAAGAGCGATCCATCGATGCGCAAAATGTCGAGTTGGGGACAGAGCGGGGTTCCGTCGGCGACCGTGTCGAAACGCCGGCCGGCTGCGGGATCGGGCAAGACGCGGGTGAGCCGCGGATGCGTCGTACGATTCAGGTAAACGAGGAGCGAGACGAGAACGCCGATTAGGATCGCTGCCTCAAGCCGGATCGACAGCGTCGCGATAAACGTGACGGCCAACGTCAACGCCTCGCTGCGACTTGTGCGCAGCAGCTTGCGAATCATTGCGAAGTCAATCAAACCCCACGCAACGATGAACAACACGGCCGCCATCGATGCGATGGGGATGAATGCCGCAAGCGGCTTCACGGACACGAGAATCAGCAGCAATGCGAACGCCGAGAACACGGCTGCCAACGGCGTGCGCGCGCCGGCCGCAAAATTGGCCCCCGTGCGGTTGAATGATCCGGAGGTCGGGTAACTCGACGTGAACGACCCGGCGATGTTGGCGAGTCCCTGGCCGATGAATTCCTGATTGCCGTCGATCCGCTGGCCCGAGCGCAACGCAACAGCCCGCGCGCTGGAAATCGCTTCGGTGAGCCCGATGATTGTCAGTGCGAGCGCTACGGGCGCGAGGTCGCGCCATTCGGACAGCGAAAAATCGGGTATCGATAGCGTTGGAAGTGCCGACGGCAACGGCCCTAGCGTCGCGACTTGCGCGACTTGCAGAGCGGCGAGCACATACGCAAATCCGCCGCCGGCGATGATGGCGATCAGCATGTATGGGATGCGCGGAAACCCGCGCTTGCCGGCCAATGCTGCCCCAAGTGTCACGACGCCGACGGCGAGTGTCCAGCCATCGACTTCGGATAAGTGGGAGGCGACGCTCGACATCGCGGCGAAGAAGCTC
>DASPYC010000493.1:0-6057 GCA_035636955.1 Casimicrobiaceae bacterium | reverse complement strand
CGCCGGCGCGCGCCCGTGCCAGCGCGAAGCGACAAACGCAAAAGGCGCACGGCATTCATCCAGACAACGATACTTGAGCGCGCTGAATTGAAAGAGTCCCGCGGCAGCGAGCACGGCGGCGCCCGCGACCCAGCCGTTGATTGCCAGCCAGGTGAACTGCTGCGCGCCGCGCGCCAACACCGCGTCGGCCACGTGTGCGGCGATGCCAAACGCAAACCATGCGACGAAGAAGCCGCCGATGGCCAGCATCGTCAGCCGGTTTTCGTCCGGCCGCCCGCGCGTGACGCTGCGAAACATAGCAAGCAGCGGATATGTTGTCGGCAACATCATCGCGGCGATCATCAGCACCCAGCCGAACGCGTAAAGCAGCATGGGCACGACGATTTCGCCCTGCGGGATCGCACGGCATAACGCGAGGAGCGCACCCGGCTCGAGCAGACCGGCGTGCTCAACGTAACGGCGATAGGGGCTCGCGTTCCAATACCACAGCGCGATCCACGACGCAGCGATCAGTGCGCCCATTGCAAGGGCGAACCAAAGCTTACGCGCGGCGTCGGGCCGGTGTGCAACGAGAGCAGCCGCGGGCGTTGCCATGTCGCTCGTTCTTTCGTGGCTCCGAATACGCCGCCGCACGGCCGCCCGAAGGCGGCGGCGGAAACGTTACTCGGCGCAAAGTATCGTGCGAGCGTAGCGAGCGAAACTTTGCGCCGTCGGACTTACGCGTCGAAAACGAACGTGCTTTGCAACGCGTTGTGGTTTTTCATGTCGAGATTGATGCCGAGCTTCTCGTTCGTTGCGCGATAGTGCGGCGCCTTGCCCACGAACACTGGCGCACCGGGCACCGTCGAGAACACCGTATCGGCCAAAGTCGTCGTCGCGCCGGTCGCATTCTTGTACGGCTCGAGCTCTGCGTAACCAGCGCTGCCGAACTTGAGCGTGCCCTTGCCGCCCTGGACATCGAACATGATCGGCACCTTCTCGACCGAGACCACTTCGCCGATGAGCTTGACGAGCTCGCCGACCGGTCCCCCCAGCTTGCCCGTGTAGACATTCAGAATCGCCTTCTCCTGCTCCGGCGATACTTTGTCGTCGAGGTAGACGGCGGCGCGCCAGTTGCCCTCGAGGATGTTGCCAGGGACATGCGCGATGAGACCGATCGTTCGACCCGCAACGTCGACGCCATCGATCGATCCCTTGTCAAAGCGCCACGCGAGCATCGTGTCGCACGTGCCGAAATCGGGGTCCTCGCCAATCCAGCACGGACACAGTACGCGGCAATTGCAAACTTCGAGCAGCCGCCCTTCGAGGTGATAAGCCATAAGTGCCTCCCTAGCGTGATCAATGGGACCGCGTTCCATACGTCGGTCTGCGATGCATCGTACGCCCGTGGAAAACGAACCGCCATACGAAAATTCCGCACGGGCGTGGACGGACCGATGCCTTCCTGAGTAATCGAATTTCGCCGGAAAAACCCGCCAACGCAATGGGACCGTGGCCCCAGGTGCGCATTACCGCCGCCCGCCTGCCAATTGGACTGCGCGAGGATCCGCGCGGAGCTTCGCCATGGCGAGCACGCCGATAGCCGGACCGATCGACAGCGGCACGAACGCATAGCGCCAGCCCATTGCATCGACCCAGTGCGGCACGAGATAAATCGTGACGAGCGTCAGCGTGAATCCAAGCGCTGTCTGCAGCGTCAACATCGTTCCCACGCGCGACGGCTCGGAGAGTTCCGCGACTGATGCCGAGAATTGCGCAGAGTCCGCGACGATACTGATTCCCCAAATGATGCAGACGATGATGAGCGGCCATACGGGTCCGCCAAAAAGCAGGCCGATCGACGCCGCGCAGCTGCCGCTCACCGCCATCGCTACGATCGTCAGCGTCGTCCGGCCGAGCCGGTCGGCCAGAAATCCGGCACCGACGCAACCGATGGCGCCGGAAGCGATCGTCGCGAATGCTGCAAGCTTGGCGCTCGTCGAAGCGATCGCGGGCGGCAATGTCAATGCGAAGCTCGCATGCAGAAAAACGCCGATCCATGCCCACATCGCATAGAGCTCCCACATGTGGCCGAGATAACCGAGATTGGCAAGACGAAGCGGAACGTCGCGCCATGCGGTCAGGACATAGTGCGGGTCGAAACGGGGCGCCGGCGCACGATTCGGTCCCAGGCCCGCCGCCCCTATCAACAAAGCCGCAAGAAGTGCGCAACCCGACGCAACCGCCAGCGGAATGCGCCAATCGAGCCCGCCGAGCGCATTGAACAAATGGGGCAACGCCGATCCGAGAGTGAGCGCGCCGACCAAAATGCCGACCAGAAGGCCCATGTCGCCGCGCGCCCACGTCGATGCGAGCTTCATCCCCACCGGATAAACGCCGGCCATAAAGATGCCGGTGACGAATCGCAGCAGCGGCGCGACGATCGAGCGTGGATCGACGACCAGCAGCAGTACGTTGGCAACGGCGCCGATGGCCGCGGACGCTGCAAACAGCCGCCTGAGCTCGAGACGATCGGCAAGACCTAAGACGGCGCTGGCAAGACAGCCGACGACAAAGCCGATTTGCACGGCGCTCGTCAGCGTCGCCTGCGCAAAATTGGAAAGATGAAATTCGGCGGCCAGCGCGGGAATGATGGCCGACGCCGAGAACCACAGCGCCATCGCCGCGACCTGGCAGATCGCGATGATCGTCATCGACGCACGCTTGGATTTCATTGGCGACCCCTCGGAGGGGACCAATTCGCGCCGAGGGATAGTGACGGGGGCAGCCGGCGAGGGGCCCCGCTAGGCGGGGATCGACGGCCAATGCGAGTCGTCACAGGAGGCCGACTCTTGCTGCAACGATTCTCGTCACGGATCCAAGAAGGCCGAGGTCCGGCGGCGCTCATGTACCCCCACGCTTGCGGCTTCGCTGCTACGCTCTTCCCTCGGCCCCCGGAGGGGGAGTAATTCGCGCCTTGGGACGGCCCGGCGGCGCTCATGCGTCGTCACGTCTTCGGCAATGTGACGCCCTGCTGCCCTTGGTATTTGCCGCCTCGATCCTTGTACGAGATCTCGCAGACCTCATCGGACTCGAAGAAGATCACCTGCGCGACGCCTTCGTTGGCGTAGATTTTCGCGGGAAGCGGCGTCGTGTTCGAAAATTCGAGTGTCACGTTGCCTTCCCATTCGGGTTCGAGCGGTGTGACGTTGACGATGATGCCGCAACGCGCATACGTCGACTTGCCGAGGCAGACGACCAATACGTTGCGCGGTACGCGAAAATATTCGACGGTCCGCGCAAGCGCGAACGAATTGGGCGGGATGATGCAAACATCGCCGCGAAAATCGACGAACGACTTCTCGTCAAAGCTTTTCGGATCGACTATCGTGGAATTGATGTTCGTGAAGATCTTGAATTCGGTCGAGCAGCGGATGTCGTAGCCGTAGCTCGACGTTCCGTACGAGACGATCTTGTGGCCGTTCGCCTGCCGCACCTGACCGGGCTCGAATGGCTCGATCATCTTGTGTTCCGCCGCCATCCGGCGGATCCACTGGTCGGACTTGATGCTCACGTGTTTTGAATGACGATGCTCGGAAACTTTGCCGAGAAATCGGCCGCCTTCTGTGCGACCGAAACCGCAACCTTGCGGGCGATTTCCTTGTAGATCTGCGCCGTCGGCCCGTCGGGATCGGCAACGACGGTGGGCCGGCCGGAATCGGCCTGCTCGCGAATGCGGATATCGAGCGGGAGCGCACCCAGGAAAGGCACGTTGTACTCGCGGCACATTCTCTCGGCGCCGCCCTCGCCAAAAATATGCTCGGCCCGGCCGCAGTTCGAACAAATGTGGATCGACATGTTCTCGACGATGCCGACGATCGGCACGCCGACCTTTTCGAACATCTTCAGTCCTTTGCGCGCATCGATCAGTGCAATGTCCTGCGGCGTGGTGACGATGACGGCGCCGGTGACCGGCACCTTCTGCGAGAGCGTGAGTTGAATGTCGCCGGTGCCGGGCGGAAGGTCAACGATCAGAAAGTCGATCTCACGCCAGTTCGTGTCTTTCAACAGCTGCTCGAGCGCCTGCGTCACCATTGGACCTCGCCACACCATCGGGGTGTCGGCGTCGATCAGAAATCCGATCGACATCGCCTGCAGGCCGTAGGCTTCGAGCGGCTCGAGTGTCTTGCCGTCTCTCGATTCGGGGCGGCCGGCAATGCCGAGCATCATCGGCTGCGACGGACCATAAATATCGGCGTCGAGCACGCCGACGCTCGCGCCTTCAGCGGCTAAGGCAAGCGCCAAGTTGACCGCCGTCGTCGACTTGCCGACGCCGCCCTTGCCGGACGCCACGGCAACGATGTTCTTGACGCCCGGCACAAGCTTGACGCCGCGCTGAACCGCATGCGAGACGATCTTGTGCCCGACGGTCACGGTCACCCGGCCCGCGCCCGCAAGCGCCGCGACGGCGTTTTGCACAAGCTTCCGAATCATCTCGTGCTGACTTTTCGCCGGATAACCGAGCTGAATCTCGACCGCGACCTGATCGCCGTCGATGCGCACGCTCTTCACCGCTTTGCCGGCGACGAGGTCTTTCCCCGTATTGGGATCGATCACGCCCTTAAGGGACGTCGTGACGTCAGCGTCGGACAACGGCATCGATAACTCCGCGAAACATGCGCAAATAAGACACGATTATCGAGACGATTCTATCCGAACCTTGGCGCACCGCCTCGATGCTCGGTTCGCTTTGCTACTATTTGTCGTTTCTCCCTGGTTCTCGCAAGGTTTCTTTTGGAACTACCGGCCTCTCCCGCCCGGACGCTGTTCGTTACGACGGCGCTGCCGTATGCCAACGGGCCGTTCCACATCGGCCACATCATGGAGTACATCCAGGCCGACATCTGGGTGCGCTTTCAGCGGATGCAAGGACACACGGTCCATTTCGTGTGCGCCGACGACGCGCACGGCGCGCCGATCATGTTGAAAGCAGAAGCCGAAGGCGTCGCGCCGCAGGCGCTGGTCGAGCGGATCGCCGCGACGCGACCGAAGCACCTCAAGGGCTTCCATCTCAGTTTTGACCACTGGCATTCGACCGATTCGCCGGAAAACGTCGAGCTGTCGCAGGACATCTACCGGCGGCTCAAGAGCGCAGGACTCGTCTACGCGAAATCGGTCGAGCAATTCTACGACCCGGTCAAGACGATGTTCCTTCCCGATCGTTACATCAAGGGAACGTGCCCCGTCTGCGGTGCGAAAGACCAATACGGCGACGCATGCGAAGTTTGCGGCTCTGTCTATGCGCCAACGGACCTCATCGACCCGTACTCGACGTTGTCGGGTGCGAAACCGGTGTTGAAGACGTCCGATCACTTCTTTTTCCGGCTCTCCGATCCCGCGTGCATCGAGTTTCTGCGCGCCTGGACGCAGGATGGCCGATTGCAGCCGGAAGTTGCCAACAAGGCGCGCGAATGGCTGGGCGATCAGGACAAAGCGAAAGGACTCGCCGATTGGGACATCTCGCGTGACGCGCCGTATTTCGGCATTCCGATTCCCGATGCGCCCGGAAAGTTTTTCTACGTCTGGCTCGATGCCCCGGTCGGCTATCTCGCCAGCCTCAAGGCGCACCTTCGCAATCGCGGCATCGATCTCGCGAAGTTCCTGCAGGACCCCAACGTCGACCAGTACCACTTCATCGGCAAGGACATCGTCTATCACCACACGCTGTTCTGGCCCGCGATGCTCAAGTTCGCGGGTGCGCCGTACAAGGTGCCCGATAACATTTTCGTCCACGGCTTCATCACGTTTTCCGGCGAGAAGATGTCGAAGTCGCGCGGCACCGGCATCAGCCCCGATGTCTATCTCGACCTCGGCCTCAATCCGGAGTGGCTTCGCTATTACCTAGCCGCGAAGCTCAACGGCAAGGTCGAAGATCTCGATTTCAATCCCGACGATTTCATGGCGCGCGTCAACAGCGATCTCGTCGGCAAGTACGTGAACATCGCGAGCCGTGCCGCCAACTTCATCACGAAGAATTTCGCGGGCAAGCTGGCAACGCCGGCCGAGTCGGAGAACGAC
>DASPYC010000492.1:0-6235 GCA_035636955.1 Casimicrobiaceae bacterium | reverse complement strand
AAGCGGCGCGGGTTCAAGCGCTCGCCGTTCCGCCCGCCTACGAAGACGTGTGGATCTGTGTGAATCCCCGCGGTCATCTGCAGGCGACGGGCCGCGACGCGCGCGGCCGAAAACAATATCGCTACCACGCGGAATGGCGCCGTGTACGCGATGGCGCCAAGTTCGAGCGGATGATCGAATTCGGCGAGGCGCTTCCGCTCTTGCGCCGGCGATTGCGACGCGACCTCGCGCTGCCCGGTCTGCCGCGCGATAAGGTGCTTGCCGTTGTCGTTGGATTGCTCGACGCAACGCGTATACGCATCGGCAACGCGGCGTACGCTCGCGACAACGCGAGCTACGGACTCACAACGCTTCGCAACCGCCACGCCCGTTTCATTCGAGATGGAAGGTTGCGCCTGGAGTTTCGGGGCAAGGGCGGCGCGCCGCATGAGGTGCCAGTAGACGATCGACGCCTGGTACGTCTCGTTCGGCGCTGCCAGCAGTTGCCCGGACAACAACTATTCCAGTATGTCGATGACGAGGACGCGCATCATCCAGTCACATCGGACCAGGTGAATGACTATTTGCGCGACGTCATGGGCGCCGACTTCACGGCGAAGGATTTCCGCACGTGGGGCGCGTCGCTTCGCGCGATAGCGCTGCTCGCACGAACGCCGCTGCCTGAGAGCGGTGCCGAGCGGGCGTGCAAAGCCTGCATCACAACTGCGATCAAGACAGTGGCTGCCGAGCTGGCCAACACGCCGACCGTGTGCCGCAAGTCTTATATCAATCCGATTGTCTTCGACGCATGGCGGCGCGGAGCGCTGCATGCATCCGTTCCGCCGCCTTCGGCCAATCGCCCGCGAAAGATGGAACAGTGGGCGCTCAATTTTCTGCGCCGTGAAACGCAGCGGAGTCGTAAGAACGGCTTCCACCGCAAAAGCGTCGTGCGTCCCGATTCGAATGCGATGAGCAGCGTCGCTCGCTGGCCATGACAACTTGCTTCGCAATCACGCCGGCGAACCGCGGTTGGAAGGCGACTACCGTGCTACGTGTCGTCGTTACGCTGGCGATTGCTATGGCGGCATGCACGACATTGCCGCCCGGATCGGATTATCCGAAAACACCAACCACAGCATTCCAGGAACCGTCGACAACCCGTTTAGGCAGACAGCTGGCGAAGGAATCGGTCCGGCATCCCGGCCAATCGGGATTTCGGATTCTGCCGCACGGAGTCGAAGGCCTGCTGTTGCGTACGCAGCTCGTACGCGCAGCGGAGCGTTCGATCGACATTCAATACTACATATTTGCCGAAGATGACACCGGCAAGCTTTTGCAACAGTCGATTCTCGATGCCGCCGATCGGGGGGTCCGCGTCCGCCTTCTGATTGACGATCAGAATTCGTTTCAACGACACGAAGCGCCGGAAATCATCGCCGCGCTGAATGATCACTCGAATATCGAGCTGCGGCTTTTCAATCCCTTTGCGTATAGGGGCCAGTTCCCGGTATTCCGCTATCTCGACATGGCCGTGAACGAGCAGCGCGTCAACCACCGCATGCACAACAAGCTTCTGGTCGCGGACAACGCCATGGCGATCTTGGGCGGTCGTAACGTCGGCGATGAATATTTTGACGCCGGTACGCCACAGGTTCGATTTGGCGATTTTGATGTCGCTGCGGTCGGAGCGGTCGTTCCCCTACTCTCCGCGAGCTTCGACGAGTTCTGGAACAGCTCGCTCTCGATTCCGCAAAAGGCCCTCGCGCCCATTGCGCCGTCGGCGCCGTCGCTGCCCGAGGCACGCGCTGAGCTCGCCATGCATCGCGCGGACGCCGAAACAGCGGACATCGAGCAGCGCTTGAACAAAGGAGATCCACTCAACGGCTTGCTCGATGGCCGCTTGTCGTTGGTCTGGGCGAATGCCGCCGTGGTTGCCGACCATCCCGAAAAGGCAGAGGTTCCCCCGGGAGAACCCGTCCGCTCGCCGGTCGTGAGGCAGTTGATGCGGGAGATCCGCAACGTCAAGAGCGAGGTCGCGATTGTCACGCCCTATCTCGTTCCGGGCGAGCGCGCGATGGCTGTGATCAAGGATCTTCGACAGCGAAACGTGCGCGTGCGGATTCTGACGAACTCGCTTTCTTCGACCGATGCTCCGATCGTGCACAGTGCCTATAAACGTTATCGAACGCCATTGCTCGACGCAGGCGTTGAGCTCAACGAGCTCCGCGCCGCGTCAGACGGGGCAAGTGGCAGCGGTTCGCAAGGAAGCAGCGGAAGCGGAAGCAGCGAGGCGCCGTTTGCGCTGCACGCGAAGCTCTACGTTTTCGATCGACAACGCGTGTTCATCGGTTCGGCGAATTTCGATCGACGTTCGTTCAAGATCAATACCGAGCTCGGATTGATGATCGAGAGTCGCGAGCTCGCCGGCCAGATCGTCGCCCAGTTCGAGCAGTTCGCGGCATCGCCCAACAGCTATCGTCTGGTTCTCGAACGCAGAGGACCGACCGGTGAACGAATACGCTGGCGAACGCAGCTCGACGGCAAATCAGTCGACCTGGACGACGATCCGGACACGACCGCATGGCGCCGGTTCGAAGTGGGAATGTACTCGATGTTGCCGATCGACGAGTTGCTGTGACGCTCTGCGGATTAGGCGGGATTGGTTGCGTTATTTCTTTGCCTGCGCCGGTTCAGGCGCTTTCGCGGGCTGCCCCGCCGGCACGTTGGCTGCCGGCGCCATTTGCGGCGTGACGACGTTGCCCTTCGCCTTCTGTTCGGCGATGTAGCGCGCAGCGACACGATCCTCCGCCTGGGCCTGCTGCTTCTTCGCCACATCGGCCGCGGTGGCGTCCTTTGCTTTCTTCTCTTCGGCAGCCGCCTTTTGCTCATCGGTCATCGGTGGCGGCGCCGGGAGCTTGGCGGTCGCCAGAGTAAAAGCGCCAAGCACGAGCGCGGCACCCAACAGCGCGCGTACGGTCGTCATAGTTGTCGCCCTCGCGTTTTTGGTTAGCAAATGCAGCTCGATTCGATTACGCAACGCGCTCCGTGAGCGGCGGCTCCGAAACTTCGTCCGCCGGAATGCGCCCGGCTTTGATGTCGTTGTACCAGTACTCGTGGTGCTCCTTCGCCCATGTTTCATCCACGTAGCCGTAGCGCATTGCGTCGAACGCGCCGCGCATGCCGAGGGTGCCCATGTAGATATGGCCCAGCGCGCCGAGCATGAAACAACTCGCGCCGACCAGATGAACGACGTTGGCGATTTGCATCGTACTGCGCGTCTGGTTGAAATTCGGGAAGTCGAGGACGAGTCCTGACAAACCAACGACAGCGCCGAGAAACATTGCGCCGCCCCAGAACCACGCCTTTTCCCCCGCGTTGAACCGGCCCGACGGTACGTCGCGGCCGGAAAACAGCCCGCCGAACTGCCTGATCCATTGCCAGTCGTAGGCGCGCGGAAAGTTGTGGCGGATGAATGTCGCCAGCAACAGCACAATGCAGACGATGAACAGGGGACCGATGAAGTTGTGCAAGCCCTTTGCCAAAAAGGCGAGCCATGAGAACAGCGTATAGCCAATGAGCGGCAGCAGCAGATTCTTGCCGAAGAGGATGATGAGACCCGACACCGCGAGAATCACGAAGCTGATTGCGGTCGACCAATGAATCGCTCGTTCCCATGGTGAGAACCGGCGGATCTTCCGTCCCGTCGGCGGTGCGTGCAGCTCGAGCGGGCCCTTGCTCCAATAGAACGCACCGATAATCAGTACCATCACGACCAGTGCCCAACCGCCGAAGACCGACAGCTCGCTATTGCGAAGAGTCCGCCAAGTTTGCCCTTCGGGTTGAATGAGAATGTTCGTCTCGCGGCCGACGATCGTCGTCGTCTGCGGCGCTCCCGACCGCACTTCGCTCCATACGGGCTGGTTGTTAAGCGGTTGCGTCTGCTGTCGTTGCTGCTGTTGTTTCGCGCGCTCCGCTTCAACCGGGCTGGTGGCGGGCGATTGCGCGCTTGCGACGGCGGCAGCGAGACAAGCCGAGGCGATGATCGCCGCGAACATGCACTTCAACGCTGTCATTTTTTCAAATCCTATCGAACGCGCTTGTACTCGTTCTGATTCTGGTTGCGCGTGGCGATCGCCTTGTCCCAGTCGGACCTGTTGCCGTTGAACGGTGCGTTCGAATAGGGCGGCGTGTCCGGTTTGCCCTGATAGGTACCCTGTTTGTAGTTGATGACCTGCGGGCGTTCGCCGCAGCCGGTGAGCGCGATCACCGCCATCGTGGCGATCGCGACGGCACAAAGGCGAATCATGATTTGCCTCCCGGAGGTGGCGCAGCTTGTCCCCCCGGTTGCGGAGGCGTTTGACCCGTTGCGCCTTTTTCAGGACGCCCATAGGCGGTCGCCCAGCCCCAAACCTCACCACCCTTGCCGCGATTCACGACGCGCTCGCGATAGATATCGGCCAGCACGTCGCCATCGCCGCCAAGAAGCGCCTTCGTTGAGCACATCTCGGCGCAGGCAGGCAATTTGCCTTCGGCGAGACGATTGCGCCCGTACTTTTTGAATTCCTCGTCCGACATGTCCTTTTCGGGACCGCCCGCGCAGAACGTACATTTGTCCATCTTGCCGCGCACGCCGAATGCGCCGGCTTGCGGAAATTGCGGAGCGCCGAACGGGCACGCGTAGAAGCAATAGCCGCAGCCGATGCAAAGATCCTTGTCGTGCAACACCACGCCTTCCTCGCTCTTGTAGAAGCAGTCGACTGGACACACGGCCATGCAGGGGGCATCCGAGCAATGCATGCAGGCAACCGAGATCGAGCGTTCCCCGGGAACCCCGTCGTTGATCGTGACGACGCGACGGCGGTTCACGCCCCAGGGAATGTCATGCTCCTGCTTGCACGCCGTGACGCAGCCGTTGCATTCGATGCAGCGCTCCGCATCGCACAGGAATTTCATTCGGGCCATGGTTTTTCTCCTCTCAGGCCTTCGCCACCTGGCAGAGCGTGGTCTTGGTCTCCTGCATCATCGTGACCGAATCGTAGCCGTACGTCGTTGCCGTGTTGACCGCCTCGGCCCGAACGATCGGCGCGGCGCCTTCGGGGTAGTAGTCGAGCATGTCCTTGCCCATCCACCAGCCGGAGAAATGGAACGGGATGAATGTCGTTCCCGCGCCCACGCGATCGGTGACCATTGCCTTGACCTTGATTTGCGCGCCGGTGGGCGTTTTCACCCAGACATATTCGCCGTCGCGGACACCGCGGTCGTTCGCGTCCTTCGGACTGATCTCGATGAAATTTTCCTGTTGCAGCTCGGCAAGCCAGGGGTTCGAACGCGTTTCCTCGCCACCGCCTTCGTATTCGACCAACCGTCCGCTGGTGAGAATGAGCGGGAATTTCTCCGCGATCTTGTCTTCGACGTTCTTCTGCTGAACGCTCTTGTACAACGTGGGCAAACGCCAGAACGCCTTCTTGTCGTCGTGCGTCGGATATTTCGCGACGAGGTCGGGGCGCGGCGAGTACAGCGGCTCGCGGTGCTGCGGAATGCCGTCCGGGAAATTCCATACGACCGCACGCGCTTTCGCATTGCCGAACGGATGGCAACCATGCTTCATCGCGACGCGCTGGATTCCGCCCGACACGTCCGTCTTCCAGTTCTTCCCTTCGGCCGCTTTCTTTTCCGCGTCCGTCAGGTCGTCCCACCAACCGAGCTTTTTAAGCAGGACATGGTCGAATTCGGGATACCCGGTCGTCAGGTCGCTGCCCTTCGGATACGAGCCATCCTCTGCCAGCAGACTCACGCCGTCGCGCTCGACGCCGAAGTTCGCGCGGAAGCAACCGCCGCCATCCATCAGCGAGCGCGATTGATCATAGAGATTCGGCGAGCCGGGATGCTTGATCTCGGCCGTCCCGTAACACGGCCATGGCAGCCCGTAATAATCGCCGTCGCACGGGCCGCCACGGGCGCGTAGCGTCTTCACGTCGAACGTCGCCTGATTCTTCATGTGCAGCTGCAGCCGTTCGGGCGATTGTCCCGTGTAACCGATCGTCCAGCACGTCTTGTTGATCTCGCGCAGGATCGACTCGGGCTCCGGCTCGTTCCACTTACGCCCGTTGCGGTCGTACGAGATCATCTTGTAGTTGACCGCCAGCTCCTTGCCGTAGCCGAACTTCTCGGCGAACGCCTGCATCAGCACGTGGTCGGGCATCGACTCGAACAACGGCTCGATCACCTTCTCGCGCCATTGCAGCGAGCGGTTCGA
>DASPYC010000491.1:0-5129 GCA_035636955.1 Casimicrobiaceae bacterium | reverse complement strand
CGACGCCCGTCGGTCGGTCTCATGCGGAAACCTACGCTGGCGCTCTCGGAGGGTCAAGACGGACGTAGCGTTTTTGTCGCCCAACCACGCGTTCAACGAGACCCGCCGGGACAGGCCTTTTACTTGGCGAACGTTGGTGGCGGCGCGCCGGTTAACTTGGTCTCGTTAGGCATCGCAAACAAGGCGTCGCAATCCTTAAACGCCGATTGCCGCCTTGACGCGCGTACGCGACAACGGCAATTCACGTAGCCGCGCACCCGTCGCATTTGCAATCGCATTCGCCAGTGCGGCGGCCGTCGGTCCTTGCGCTGCTTCGCCGGTTCCGAGAAACGGCGCGCCGGGTCGCTCGATCACATGCACATCGACGCTGCCGGGAACATCGGCAAACCGCGCGATAGGATAACTGCCCCAGTCGGTGCTCGTGATGGCGGTGGTATCGAACGAAACCGCCTCGTAGAGCGTCCAGCTCGCCGACTGCACGATGCCGCCCTCGATTTGATTGCGAATGCCGTCCGGATTCACCGGCTGTCCGCTATCAACGGCCGCGACCGCGCGCAACACTTTCACGCGGCCGGACTCGCGATCGATTTCGATGTCGACCGCGACCGCGACATACGCGCCGAGATTCTTGTAACGCGCAAACGCGAAGCCACGGCCGCGGGCTTTGCTGACCGGGTATGTGGCCCACCCAAAACGCGTGGCCGCCATCGTGATGACGTCGCGTGCACGCGGATCGTCCAAATGACGCAAACGGAAATCGATCGGATCGACGTTCGCCGCGGCCGCCAGCTCATCGATGAAGCTCTCGATTGCAAAGACGTTCGCGTACGCACCAAGCGCACGCAGTGCGGAAACGCGCACCGGCATCGAGGGGATGAAATGATGAACAACCCGCGCATTCGGAAACTTGTACAGCGGAATCGCGTTGCGGTCGCCGCCGCCTTCCGGCAATGGAATCGGTTTTGGAACGGGCTGCGAGAACGGCGTCTCGAGATGCCAGGCGGGCAACAGATTGCCGGCGCCGCCCGGACGCGTGCTGTGCGCGTTACTCCAAACATCGTAGGTCCAATCGACGACATTGCCCTCTGCATCGAGCGCAGCCTTGACATCCGCCGTCATCGCCGGTCCGTACGGCTCCCATGCGTGCTACTGCTCGCGCATCCATTGGACACGCACCGGGCGATCGGGCAACGCACGGGCGATCAACGCCGCATCGGCGGCGGCATCGTCGGCGCCGTTGTGGCCGTAACACCCGGCCCCTTCGGCATGAACACATTGAACGCGGTCCTCGGCCATACGCAGCAGCTCAGCGATCGATTTGCGCAGCGGATAAACGCCTTGACTGTGCGTCCAGACGGTCAGCGTCCCGTCCTTCATCAGCGCAATCGCGCACGAGGGACCGATTGCGCCGTGCATCTGATACGGCCGGCGATAGCTTGCTTCGATTCGCCGCGCGGGCGCGGATGCCGGACCCTTGACATCGAGGTCGACGATCGCATCAGCGGGGAGGCGCCGCAGGGTTCCATAGATGTCGGTTGGGTCGGGCAATCGGCCGCGCGTCTCCCACGACGCATTCGTCGCCAAGGCGCGCATCGCAACGATCGCCTGAAACTCGCGCTCCGCGACGACGGCGAGAAAGTTTCCGTCGCGAACGATTTTGATCACGCCCGGCAACGTTTCGGCGTCGGCGACTTTCACGTCGCGCAATCGCGCGCCATACGCGGGCGGACGAATCACGCGCGCGTGGACCATTCCCGGCAGCCGGATATCCTGCACATACGCAGCCCCGCCAGCGACTTTTGCTGGAATATCGACGCGCGCAAACGCCTTGCCGACAATCGCGTACGCGCGCGGGTCCTTGAGTTTCGACTGCGGTTGTGCGCGCACATGCGTCACGTTGTCGCCGACGAGCTCGCCGAACCCCACGCGCCGGCCATCATCGGTCACGATAAAGCCGTCGCGCGCTTGGAGCTTGTCCGCGGAGAAGGCAAGTTTGTCCGCCGCACGTGCAATCAGTATTTCGCGCACCTGCGCCGCCGCGTTCTGGATCGCGGTGCCGCTGTCCTTCATCGAATTGCTGCCGGCCGTGTAGCCCTCGTCGGGCGTTGTCTGCGTGTCGGCCGTGATGAGCTTGATCGAAGCGGGTTGCACGCCGAGCTCTTCCGACGCAATCTGCATCAACGCCGTCTTGACGCCTTGTCCGAGCTCGGCTTTACCGGTGCACACGCTAATCGCGCCGTCTGCGCCGATCCGAATCCATGCATCGAGCATCGGTGTCGATGCAAGGCTTCCCGGAAGTTTCGCGGCTTCTTTCGGCGCCTGCGCGAAGAGATCGGAGACTGTTCCCAGAGAGAAGCCGACGACAAGTGCGCCGCCCGCTGCCAGAAACTCGCGCCGCGAGAGCGCAAAACCGAGCGATGTAGTCGAATTCATTTGGCTGTCACGTTCACACCCGCCGCACTCTTGGCATTCTTCATCGCTTGCGCGGCGCGGTTCACCGCACGAAGAATGCGCATGTGCGTGCCGCAACGGCACAGGTTCGGCATCATGTGCCGGCGAATCTCATCGTCGGTCGGAGAAGGGTTCGCTTCGAGCAAAGCCTGCGCCCGCATGATCATTCCGGCGATGCAGTAACCGCATTGCGCCGCCTGCTCGTCGATGAACGCTTGTTGCAGCGGACCCGGATTGTCGGCCGTGCCCAATCCTTCGACGGTCGTAATTTTGCGTCCGGCAAGCGCCGCGATCGGCGTCACGCAGGAGAATGCCGCTTTGCCGTCGATCATCACCGTGCAAGCGCCGCACTGGCCGAGTCCGCAACCGAATTTGGCGCCGTTCAGCGCGAGATTATCGCGAAGCACGTAAAGGAGCGGCGTCGCGGGATCGGCATCGACCGCGCGGGACTCGCCGTTGACGTTGAGCTCGATCATGGCGTTTTGCTGCTAGAACCCCCGCGCTTGCGGCTTCGCCGCTGCGCCGGGCCCGGAGGCAGCCTGCGGTGCGCGCCCTTGGGACGGCCCTGCGGCGCGAATCGCCTGAACCTGCGCAACGACATCATGCCACGCCGGCTGCCGACTGAAGCGCTCCCGCACGTAGCTCACCACCGCGGCCAATTGATCGTCAGTCAACTCGGCTGCGAAGCCGGGCATCATCGCCCCTCGCTCTCCGCTCGCCGGCCACAGACCATTTTGCAAAATATGAATCAAGTTGCGCGGATCGGGTGCGTTGACGGAGGTCGTGAGCGCCAGCGGTACCGGCTTCGTCGATTGCAGTCCGGAGCCGGAATAGTGACACGTTGCGCACGCGCCCTCGAACACCGTCGCGCCGGTATCGGACGCTGCGCCCTTGTCGCGCGTCGGGACCGCGTCGCGTCCCGTGCCGGGAACCGCGGCCGATTCCTGAAGCTCCGCGAACGCATTGTGCTCATCGTTGGGCTTGGCTTCCCGCGTGGGCCGGCGCATGCGGTCCGCCATATACACTGCGATCGCGCGCACGTCGGCCTCGGGCACCGTCGCCAAATTCCGAACCACGTCGACCATCGGACCTGCCGCGATCCCGTGGCGCGCGTCGAAGCCATAGCGCAAGTAATTAAAGACATCGTCGGCGGTCCAGGGCACCGGTGCAGGCGACGCTTCGTTCATCGCCGGTGCAAGCCACCGCTCCGCCTCGCCGCCGCCATACGCATCGCTCAATTTTTCGGCGCCGAGCGCGTTGCGCGGCGTATGGCAGGCGCCGCAATGTCCCAGCCCTTCGGCGAGATACGCGCCGTGGTTCCATTGCGTGCTCTTCGTAGAATCGGGCTCGAACCGCCCCGCTCGAAAGTAGAGCGCCTTCCACGCGCGGAGCGACGTGCGGAAATTTGCCGGGAACGTCAAATCGTTGCGCGGACGCTGCGCCCGCGCGGGGTCGCGCGTCATCACGAATGCATAAATCGCCTTGACGTCTTCGTCCGACACCTTGGTGAAATGATCGTACGGAAATGCCGGGTACAAGTCATGCCCTTCGCGATCGACGCCGTCATGCATCGCGCGGACGAATTCGGCTTCAGTCCACTTGCCGATCCCCGTATCGGGCTCGGGCGTAATGTTCGTCGAATAGATCGTGCCGAACGGCGCAGATAACGGTCGGCCTCCGGCAAACGGCTTGCCGCCTTCCGCGGTGTGGCAAGTGCCGCAGTTGCCGATCGCGGCGAGCTCCGCACCTTTGGCAATCTGTGCGGCGTCGAATTTCGTGTCGTTCGACGGCGCAGTCGTCGCTGCCGTCAGTGCGGTAACGAGCGCGCCGGAGGCGCATAGCGCCGCAACGCCGGCGAGACGGATGAGCGTTTTCATGGTAACGGTCATGCCAACATCACGCAGACGTTGCTATTCCGAACCCCGGCGGGCGAGGCCGATAAGGGACGCCTCTTAGACTGCGGGCACCCTAAGGCCGTTCATTCGATCAAGCGCGTTAGGATGCGCTGCGCCTGCATGAGGTAGCCGCTGCCGAACAGGTTCAAGTGGTTGAGAACGTGATACAGATTGTAGGCGTCGCGCCGGATCTCGTAGCCGGCGCCGAGCGGCCATGCGTCGCAATATGCTTCATAAAAATCCGCGTCGAATCCGCCGAACAACGTCGTCATCGCGAGATCGGCTTCACGGTCACCGACGTAGGCGGCAGGATCGAAAATCACCGCTTCGCCGCTCGCCAGCATTGCCGCGTTGCCCGACCAGAGATCGCCATGCAACAACGACGGTTCCGGGTCACGATTTTCGAGAATCGACGCGAGCTCGGCCAGAAAGCGTTCGCCATCGCGCTGGAGCTTGCCGCCGAATCCGTTCTCCGCAGCGAGCATCAACTGAGGCGCTAATCGTTGGTCGCGAAAGAACGCGCACCAGTCGTCGGTCCAGCGGTTGTGTTGCGGCGTTCCTCCAATCCAATTGTCGCGCGTCCAACCGAATCGCTCGCCGCCGGGACCGCGCGGGGGTTGCGCCCGATGCAGCGCCGCGAGCGCTTCGCCCAGCGCCGCGCCGTTGCGGGCGCCACTTATATCGAGCCATTCGAGGACCAGAATGGCGGTGTCCTCGGACGCGGTTTGCGCCGCAACCTGCGGCACGCGAATGGTTTGTGTCGCGGCCAATGCGCGAAGGCCT
>DASPYC010000490.1:0-3305 GCA_035636955.1 Casimicrobiaceae bacterium | reverse complement strand
GCGATACTCATGCCGGCTTCCATTGCGCACATCGACGCGCCATTGCCGAGGTGCGCGACGATGACGCGACCGCGTGCGGCCGTCGGATCGATCGACGGCAATTCGCCCGCGATGAATTCGTACGACAAACCGTGGAAACCGTATCGTCGTACGCCGCGCTCGTGGAATTCGAACGGCAGCGCGAACGTTTGTGCCAGCGGCTTTTGCGTCCGGTGGAACGATGTATCGAAGCATGCGACCTGCGGCAACGCGGGTGCTTGCTGCGCGATCGCCCGAATCGGCGCCAGATTATGCGGTTGATGCAGCGGCGCTAATGGAATGAGCGCTTCAAGCTCGCCCAGAACGTGGTCGTCGATGCGCACCGGCCGCTCGAATCGCACGCCGCCGTGGACGACACGATGGCCGACAGCAGCAACGCGGTAGCGCGCGAGGTCGCTTTCGATGAAGTGCCATAAGTACGCCGTCGCGCCGGCGTGATCGAGTGCACTCGCTGCCCATGCGTGCTGGCCGACGACGATACCGGCGGCATCGCGCGCGACGAACTGCGGCTTTTCGGTCAGTCCTTCGATCTGCCCGTGGACCTCGAGTGCGAGCGTCGCGCCGTCGATCGCATACAACGAGAACTTGATGCTCGACGATCCCGCATTGAGAACGACGAGCGCGTCGGTCATCGCGAGGCCCGGAATGTCCGCCTAGACGAGCGGTGTCGCTTCAAGCGCACCGAGCAGCGAGTCGCGATCGCAAGGATGAACGACGGCGCAGCGGATCGGAGGAAGCGCTTCACGTCGACGAAGGAGCGGCGCAAAGCCGTCGTTACGACGCAGCACGATCTCCGGCGTCGCCACATTTGAATACGCGATCGGCCTCGGTGGCGCCGCGACGACCGCAACGCCTTCAACAAGGGATTTGCCGTGCTGATTGACGCAGCGACCGTGATCGTAAGCTTGTCACCGATGGCGATCACGCCACCGTAGCGGAGCTGCGTCTCCACGATGGCGGAACCGGGCCCGGGAAAGCGCCGCAATAGGAGATTCGACACCAGCGCTGCCGCAGCCGCCCCCGGCGCCGTTGGTCCATCCTTTGTCGGCGCGCCCTCGATGTGCGCCAGATCGATAGTCCCCGCAGCAAGAGCGAGCGCTTCGATTTCGGTGACGCAGAGCTGCCGGGTGAGTGTCTCGCTATGGCCGACGACGATTTCATCGAACGTGAAATTATGGGAATCGTTCATCGGGACAACGCGAACTACGCGTGGCGGCGTGCTTTTTCGCGTTTCTTGCGCCGCGACGACGTGCTTCGCATCGGCCCCGTGCGCGTCGACGCGCGTTCGGTAATCGGCAACAGGCGCCGCAATTCGGCGATCAGCGTGCGTTGGCGCTCGTCGACCATTTCTGCGGCCTCCAACGCATTGAACATTGCACGGAGCTTACGCCGATCACCTGCACTCCGGGCAAGGTGCGGCAACGACCGCTTCGCCTGCGTCGGTTCGAATTCAACGACGATCGTTTCCTCGTGAAGCAAGCGGCGCAGGTCATCTTCGGTTAGTCCGATCAAGATCCCGGTGGGCGCAAGGAGCTCCCGCGTGTGCTCCATCTGCGCCAACCGGCGCACGCCGCCTCCCGCCTTGGCGATCAGCATGCCGGCCCGTACGACCGCCTCCGGCAGCCCGCCCTTATCGATTTCGTCGAGAACTTGGCGCACGGCCGGCACCGCGCGCGGATCGAAGCGTGTCTGTCGGCGGATGTCGGCACGCTGATCGGCCATCTGCAGCGACCACATGTTGCCGTAGACCTCGTAGAACGCCGCCTCGCTTGCGGCGTCACGCAGGTCGCGATACAGGTCGAGCGCGGCGCTCGCGTACTCGGCATGCAGATGCTCGACGCTTCGTCCGAAATTCTCATCGCCTCTGGGACGTCGATAGGCTTGCGCGAATGCCGCGGCGAACGGCAGTGCCGCCAACAATGGATTGCGATCAGAGAACATCCAGCGTTGCGCGCGCAGTGGATGCCATTCGCGCATCAGCTTGGCGATCCACTCCGGCGTTGCTTCGCGCACCGCGGGACGCAGCAGCAGCTCGTAGGCGCGCTCGTTCAACTCCGACAGCGCGGCGACCGCCTCGAACGGCTTCTCGTCGACGCGATCGAACCTCTGCATCTTCTTCAAATCCTCGAGCCGTCGCTCGTGAAGGCTGACGTCGTACTCGACCTCTCCGTCCGGCTTTTGAATTTCTTCGATCTCCATGCCGTACAGGCCGGGCGGAAGCTGTTGAATGTATTTCAGCACCTCGATGATCTGCGTGTGCTCTTTTTTCGCGACTTTGCCCGAAACGAAGATGCCGAGATGGCCGATGTCCGCATGAATCAGTCCGACGATCGTCTGACCGTTGGCTTTGATCTCTTCGGTGCTCGAGTAGATGTCGCTGATCCAGTTGAATGCCTGCTGCGGCGGCGTGATGTTGTCGCCCATCGACGCAAAAACGATGATCGGCTGCTTGATCGTCTTCAGGTCGAAATAGCGTCCCGGACCCAGCCGCGCCTCGCCTTGCGTCAGCTTGTTGCCGATGAAGAGATTATTGACGATCCAGCGGATCTCCTCCTCGTTCATCAGATAGTAGCCGCCCCACCAGCGCTCGAAATCGAGAAAGCGCTCGGGCTCGACGTCGATGTTGTCGAACAGGTGGTAATACTTGTCGAAAAACGTGTTCGCCGGATTGAGCATCTCGAAGTTGTCGACGAGATGTGCGCCGTCGAACTTGCCGCCGCCCAAATCGCTCGCGAGCAGCGACAGCCACGAGCCGCCGAGCAGTCCGCCGGCGTAACGCATCGGATTGTCGCCGTCGTTGCCCGCCCAGTACGACATCGGCGCGCCGTTGATCACCAGCGGGCCAGTCATGTCGGGACGCGCGGCGGCGAGCATCATCACCGCCCAGCCGCCCTGGCAGTTGCCGATCAGCACTGGCTTCGCGCTTTCGGGATGACGTTCGGCGACGATGCGCACGAATTCCGCTTCGGCATCGGTGACGTCGGCGAGCGTCTGCGTCGGCTCCGGATCGGGATAAAAAATGACGAAGTAAACGGGATGGCCCGCCTTCAGCGCCACACCGACTTCCGAATCCTCCTTGAAGCCGCCGATGCCGGGACCGTGGCCGGCGCGCGGATCGATGATGATGAACGGCCGCAACTTATCGTCAATTACGACGTTCGTCGGCGGCAGGATCCGCACGAGCGCGTAGCCGACGGGATGTTCGAACGTACGCGCATCGGCGAGGATTTCGTACTCGTACGCCAGTAGCGGCGGCTTGCCTGCTT